>CADBON010000001.1 GCA_902796315.1 Oscillospiraceae bacterium
CGTCTGCACGCTGCCGGTCACTTTCAGCAGCGCGTCAAGACGGATATATTCTTCGTTCAAAGAAAAGGTCTTTTGCTCGCGTTTCGCAATTTTTGCGGTCAGTTTCATAGGTTAGATTGTTTCTTCCTTTTTCAGGCGCATCGGGATGATGAGAAACAGAAAACTGTCACCCTCGATCGGTTTGATGATGATCGGGCTGATGGGGCTGTTGAGCTCGATGTCGACTTCGTCGACGTCCACCGTGCGCAGGCAGTCGGTAAGATAGGTATTGTTGAAGCCGATCTCCAGCCGCTGGCCGTTGACGGCGGCGGGGATCTGGTCGTTGGCGGCGCCGAGGGTGGTAGCGCTGCTGACTTTGATCAGATTATCTTCAAAGATGCAGCGGACCGGGCTCTTGATCTTGGACGGGATCAGCAGCGAGATTCTTTCGACACTGTCTAACAGCAGTTTCAGGTTGACTCTCGCAGACGTGCTCTTGGTGCCGGGAATGGCGTTTTTATAATTGAAAAACTCACCTTCGAGCAGACGGGACACGATGCGGTAAGTACCCACTTCGAAAAGGATGAACTTTTTGCCGATGGAAAGCGAGACCGTGCCCTCGTCGTCATCCAGCAGTTTGACGACCTCCTGCAGGGTCTTGGCGGGTACGACGAAGGTCAGATCTTCGCCAGCGTACTCGATCGGCTCGTTGCGGATGGCCAGACGGAAACCGTCGCAGGAGATAAGACGAAGATTGTTGCCCGCAACTTCGAATTTGATGCCCTTGTGTACGGGTTTGAAATCGTTGACGGCAACGGCGAAAATGGTTTGTTTGACCATATTGCGCAGAATGCCCTGCTGAATGACAAACGGCAGACCGCCCGAAACTGCCGGCAGTTCGGGATAGTCGTTTGTCGGAATGCCCAGCAGCGAGAATTCCGCATTGGCGGATTTGATCTTGCAGAGGTTGTGCTCGTCGACGTCGATGGAGACGGTCTCGGCGGGCAGACGGCGCAGAATGTCGCAGAGCAGATGCGAGTTGAGAACGATGCTGCCCTCTTTTTCGGTCGAACATTCGATGGCCGTCGTGATGCCGACCTCGAGATCGTAGCCCGTAAGGGTCAGACGGCCGTTCTGCGCCTGTAAAAAGATACCCTCTGTCGCGGGGATGGTGCTTTTGACGGAAACGCCGCGTTGAACGATGGCGCAGGCGTCCGCCAGGATGGACGTGTTGCAGAGAAATTTCATAGTAGTACCCTCCATGAGTATTTTTGAAAGAAAAAGGGAATGTTCTTCCGCAATTAAAAGATAAATTAGCAGTAGCAGTAGGGGCCGTAAAAATGTCAGCCGAAACTGCCGGAGCAAGCGGCGGCGAGAAAACCGGGACGAATGCGATTGTTGATACCGTGTCAGCCGACGTCGGCAAAAAAACGTCTTTTGCGTCCGATGTCAGCATTGTTCAAAACCGGCTGTCAGGTCCTGTATACTTTGTCAGGTTCAGTTAACCGTTTAACCTTCACGCTCGCTCTTGATTTTTTTCATGATATCGTAAATATTGTTTTTCAGATCGGCGTTATCGTCCATCTTCGTTTCAATCGCTTCGATGGAATAAAGAACGGTCGAGTGCTTTTTGCTGAAAATCTTGCCGATGTCGTCCAGTGTAAGGTTGGTGGTTTCGCGGATGATGTAGATCGCGGCCTGACGCGCCAACGAGATCTCGGTGGTCTTGCGTTCGCCGCGGATATCTTCGGTGCTGACGCCGAAACTTTTGGCGACCTCTTCCAGAATGTTGTTGATGGTCACCTCGGTCGGCTGGGCGTAATAGATCACGTCCTTGATCACGTCGTTGGCGACGCCGATGGTGATGGCGCGATTGCCGAGGGTGCGGATGGCGTCCAGTTTCTGGACGACGCCCTCGATCTGCCGCACGTTGTTTTTGAGGCGTTCGGCAATATACTGAATGACCTCGGGCGAAAGCGTCATGTGGTAGTAATTCTCGGCGCTCTGTTTGATAATGGCGATGCGCGTTTCCAGCAGGGGCGGCTGAATATCGGCCAAAAGACCCTGAATGAAGCGGCTGCGCAGCCGGTCCTCGAGCGAAGCGATGTCGCGGGGCGGTCGGTCGCTGGTCAGCACGATCTGCTTGTTGTTTTGTGACAGCGCCTCGAAGGTATAAAAGAACTCCTCCTGCGCGACGGGCTTGGCGCTGATGAACTGAATATCGTCGACCAGCAAAGCGTCCACGGTGCGGAACTTGTTGTGGAAATCAGCCATGCTCTTGTTGCGCATATGGTCGAGCATTTCGTTAAAAAAGTTTTCGCCGCTGGTATACAGGATGTTCATCGAGGGAAAGCGCTTGTGCATCTCGGCGCCGATGGCCTTCAGCAGATGGGTCTTGCCCAGACCGCTTTCGCCGTAAATGAACAGCGGGTTGTGCAGCGTGCCCGGGTGTTCGGCCACGGCGTGCGACGCTTCGTACGCGAAACGGTTGGTCGGACCGACGACGAAACTCTCAAAGGTCAGCGCCTTTTGCGTGGGCTGCTGTACGTTCGCGTCGCTTGTTTCGGCGGGCGCCTCGGCGGGCAGACAGACCTCCACCTGGCACGGGAAGCCCAGCACGGCCTCGGCCGCCGCTTCGATCTGCGGCACAAAGCGCTGGCAGATGATCTTTTGACGGAATTCGCTGCCGGCGTTCAGCACCAGCGCGGTTTCATTCAGGTCGACGGGTTTGACGTCCGTCAGCCAGGTGGTGATGCTGGCCTCGGACATAGAGCCGCGGAGAGCGGTCAAAACAGCGTTCCATACCTCTTGCAGATTTTCCACTTCGTTCACTCCAAAAACACAATATAAGTATATATGGATAAATATAATAATATTCTTAATTATTGTATCATAATACAATATATTTTTCAACATTTTCTGTAAAAAAGTCGAAAACTTTTTTCATTCCGCTCAAAGAAAATTTACAGGGAATTTGTTGCTTTTTACATCAAACCGCTGTATGATAGGTATACTGAAAAGTATATCGTATAAGGGGGATTGTTCCGTTGCGGCGGACAGGTTTCCCCGGAAAGTGTTTGTATGGAGTTTACCGAACTGACGTGCCCCGTATGCGGGCTGCAATTCACCGAGAATGATGACGTGGTCGTCTGCCCGGACTGCGGTACCGCCCACCACCGCGCCTGTTGGCAGACACTGGGTCATTGCGCCTGCGCCGACAGCCACGGCGCCGAGATACCCCCGCAGACCGTGCCGCATAACGACGCGCCGGCCGAACCGGAAGCGCCCTTCGACGCCCCGGTCGGGGACGAGCCCGAACGGCCCGACCCGTCGCTGTTTGCCGACCTTTCCGGCAAGTCGCTGGGGGACGTTGTGCTGAACGGCGTTTCGGGGCAGATGTATTACGACGCCATCGGCAAAAATCAGGAATACTATATGCCGCGCTTCGTGCTGCTCAGCCGTGTCGACAGCGCGCGCATCTGGAACTTTTTTGCCTTTTTGTGCCCCGGTGCGTGGGCGCTTTACCGCAAACTGTACAAGTGGGCGGCCGCCTTTTTCGCGGCGCTGTTCGCGATGCTGTTTCTGCTGGCGGTGCCGGTCGTCACCGACGCGGGCGTGCAGAAGGCCGTGAACGATCTGACGGCCCCCTACCGCAACGCCGCCACCGTTGAAGAGCAGCAGCGATACGCCGCCGATTTCACCGCCGCCTATCAGTACGACAGCCGCTCGTACGCACAACTGACCGCCGAACAGCACGAGATCTATGAGAATATGCAGGCGCTGAGCAAAGCGACCGCCGCCGTGCAGAGCAAGACCGCTTATATCATCTTTTACTACACCGCCTATGCGGTAATGTTCTTCGTGCACGTGCTGTTCGCCCTGCGCGCGACGCGTTTTTATTACAGTCATCTCGGCAAACGGCTGACCGTCCTGCGCGACGTCACGCCGCCCGAACTGCTGACCCCCGCCTACGTGCGCCGCAAAAACGGCGTGCTGCCCCTGTGGCTGGCAGTGCTGGCCGGGCTTTTGGAATTCGGCCTGTTTCTGTAAGAGAGGCACGGACGTTCCATTCTGACGCGACCTATTCGGGAGGAGATAGCCACCATGCACACGCCCTTAGCAGACAGAATCCGCCCCGCGTCGCTTGACGACGTGGTCGGTCAGGAACACCTGATCGGGTCGGGCAAGCCCCTGCGCATGATCGTTGAGAGCGGCGAACTGCCCAATATGATCTTTTACGGGCCGAGCGGTACGGGCAAGACCACGCTGGCGCGCATCATCGCCGCCAAGACCGACCGCGCCCTGCGCAAACTCAACTGCACGACCGCCGGCACGCAGGATATCCGCGACGTGATGAACGAACTGCATACCCTTACCGCGCCGAACGGGATCCTGTTGTATCTGGACGAGATCCAGTATTTCAACAAAAAACAGCAGCAGACGCTGCTGGAGTATATCGAGGACGGCTCCATCACCCTGATCGCCTCCACGACCGAAAACCCCTATTTTTACGTCTATAACGCCATTCTCAGCCGTGCCAGTGTGTTTGAGTTCAAGTTCGTCACGCCCGAGGCCTGTGTGCCCGCGGTGGAGCGCGGCTTTCGCCTGCTGGCCGATGAGCGCGGCGAGACCTTTGATATCGAGCCGGGCGTCGAGAAGTATATCGCGACCGCCTGCGGCGGCGACGTGCGCAAAGCGCTGAACTCGGTCGAACTGTGCGTGCTGGGCTCCGTGCCGCCCGGGGCGGGCGAAGCGCGCAAGATCACCCTGCAGAACGCCCGCGACCTGACGCAGAAAAGCGCCATGCGCTACGACCGCGAGGGCGACGAGCATTACGATATCATTTCGGCCTACCAAAAAAGTTTGCGCGGAAGCGACCCCGACGCGGCGCTGCACTATCTGGCGCGCCTGCTGGAAGCGGGCGATATGCCGTCCGCCATCCGCCGCCTGTTGGTCTGCGCGAGCGAGGACGTGGGCCTTGCCTACCCGCAGATTTTGCCCATCGTCAAAAGTTGCTGCGATATCGCCCTGCAGGTCGGCATGCCCGAAGCGCAGATCCCCCTTGCCGACGCGGTGATTTTGGTGGCGACCTCACCCAAGTCCAATACGGGCGATATGGCCATCATCCGCGCCATGAGCGACGTGCAGAAGGGCAAGACAGGCCCCGTGCCGCGCGCCCTGCAAAACAAGCACTATGACGGCGACGAGGCCGAAGAACGCGGGCAGCACTATCTCTACCCCCACGATTTTCCCAACCGCTGGGTGGAACAGCAGTACCTGCCCGACGCCCTGCGCGGCGTGACCTATTACGAGCCGGGCGACAACAAAAACGAACAGGCCGCGGCGGAATACTGGAAAAAAATCAAGAACAAACCGTGACCGACAAAAAATGCATAGTTTTATCGGAGGATGCCTATGAAACACAAACGCATATGGACCGCGCTGCTGGCGGTGCTGCTGGTATTTGCGCTGGCGGCGGCCGTCTGCGCCGCGTCGGCGGAGGACGAAAAGGCGGCGGAAGAGGCGTTCCGCACGTTTTTCAGCACGTTTTACCCGCTGTATCTGACGACGTATTTGCTCAGTTTGCTGGCGACGGTCTTCGGCGGCGCACTGTGTGCGTTCGTCTACCTCTATCTGCGTGAGAAGAAAAAACTGGACAACAACCGCCGTTTCTTCGGGCCCGAGCCGCAGTCGTACCCGTACCCGCAGCCGCCCGTTGCTGCCGCCGTTCCTCTTCGCACGCAAGAGAACGTACAAACGCCGTGGGGAGGGAACAGACCGTGAAAAAACGTTTGCTTGCCCTCGCGCTGGCCGCGCTGCTGCTTGTTTCGTTCGGCGTCGGCGCCGCGGCGGCAAAGGCCGCGATCATTCTGAAAAACGACCGCTTTTCCTGCGAGATCCCGCAGAACTATCTGTTCGCGGGCGGCGGGCACTTCTGCTTCGTCAGCGGCGACGACCGCGCAACGCGCAGTATTGATATCTATACGGAGCCGAACCGCGGCGGGCTGTCTATCTCGTCCGCGAGCGAAAAAGCGCTGAAAATGGCATTTGAGGCCGCGTACGGGGCGCACAGCGAGCAGATGATCAGCGATCCCGTCTATAAAACGGGCACGGTGAACGGCTGTTACGCCTTCGGCGTACACTTTACCGAGTCCTTCGGCAGCACCCGCACCCCGGCCGAGGCCTATCTGCTGGCGACGGAAGAATGGCAGTATCTGCTTGTTTTCCGCTGTTTCAGTTTCGATTTCGTCATGGCCGACGACGTGCAGACGCTGCTCGACTCGTTCGTGATGAACGGCACGCTCAACCCGGGCGACGCGCCGGAATACACGGTCGATTTTTCGGGCGCCATCACCTATGAGGAAGAACTCGACGCGTTCGACAGAGGCGAGGGCGCCGGCGAGCGCGGAGAAGGACGGGCGGAGGATGAACTGCCCGACAATGTTCCCGACGAGTTGATCCTTCATTTCGGGAAAGTGTTTGTCGGCTTTTTCGTGGCCCTCGGGGCCGCCTTTGACGTATTCGCGCTGATCATGCTGGTGTACTTCATCCGCAAATACCGCCTTACCAAACAGGCCAACGAGCGCTATCTGCGGCGCTACGGCTTCCCCGCGCCGGATATGAAGGGCCGCCCCGCACCGCCCTATCCGCCGCAGGGTTACGCGCCGTACCCGCAATACCCGCCGGCTTCCCCATACCCGGCCTATCCGGCGTACCCGCCCTATC
>CADBON010000002.1 GCA_902796315.1 Oscillospiraceae bacterium
CGAACTTCAGGCCGCTGTCGACGCCGCCAACGCCCTTGACAAAACCGGCTATACGCCCGACAGCGTGAACGCTCTGCAGGACGCCATCGACGCCGCGCAGGCCGTGCTTGACGATCCCGACGCGACGCCCGCTGACGTCGCCGCCGCCAAACAGGCGCTGCAGGATGCCATCGACAACCTTGCGGCTGATAAGAGCGGTCTGCAGGATGCCGTCGATGTGGCAAACGCCATCGATCAGGATCTCTTTACTCCCGAAAGTGCCGCCGATCTGCAGGACGCCATCGACGCCGCGCAGGCCGTGCTGGACGATCCCGATGCGACGCCCGCTGACGTCGCCGCCGCCGAACAGGCGCTGCAGGATGCCGTTGACAACCTTGTGACCGACAAGAGCGGTCTTCAGGACATCGTCGACGACGCCAAAAAGATTGACGATGACGGTTATGCCCCCGAAAGCATTGCGGATCTGCAGGACGCCATCGACGCTGCGCAGGACGTGCTTGACGATCCCGACGCGACGCCCGACGACGTTGCCGCCGCCGAACAGGCGCTGCAGGATGCCATCGACAACCTTGTCGTCGACAAGAGCGGTCTGCAGCAGGCCATCGAAACCGGCAGCGCCATTGCGCCGGACGGTTACACCGACGCTTCTTACAACGCGCTGCAGCAGGCCATTGCCGACGGTGAAACCGTCTATAACGATCCCGACGCCACCGTTGCTCAGGTCGTCGCCGCGACGAATGCCATCAACGACGCCATCAACGCGCTGGAGAATAAAGCGGACTACACCGAATACGAGCAGACCAAGCAGGACATCATCGACGAGATCACCAACAATCCCGACGATTATCCGCAGGATGTCATCGATCAAATTCAGGACGCCCTCGACAACATCGACAACACGCTGCCCGACGACCTTCCCGCCGACGATCAGGCGACCGTCGACGCGGCCAAAGACGATCTGGACGATCTGCTTGACACGCTTGCCCAAAACCGTCTGTACGATCTTGTCTTCACCGACGAGCAGGGCAACGTCATTGCCACCGAAAAAATCAAGACCGGCACCGCTTTTGCGGACGTCACCGCGCCCGCCATGCCCACCGACGCCAATATCTATTACGCCGGCTGGTACAATGAGAGCGGCAACCTCGTCGCCGGCACCGACGTTGTGACCGCCGACATGAACCTCACCCGCGCCAGCGAGTACAAAACGCTGGTACCGAAGGACGGCAGCAACGTTACCGTTACAGAGGACGCGCAGACCGGCACCGCCTATATCACCGGCGTTCCCGCCGGCACCACGGTCGAAGAAGCGCTTGCCCTCTTCGTGAACGACGAGACGGTCCTCGAGGTCAAAAAGTACGACGCGACCGAACTTGCCGGACTTGACTTCGTCGGCACCGGCTCCACCGCCACCCTGAAGTCCAAGTTCACGGGCGAAGTCTACAAGACCTGGTCCTTCATCATCATGGGCGACGTGGACGGCGACGGCAAGATCACCAGCGCCGACCTCACCACCTCCCGCCTGGTCGGTCTTGGCGATTACACCTACCCGCAGGAGAACAGCTACTTCCTCATCGCCAACGAAATGAACGGTGACGGCATCGTCGACGTTCTCGACAGCGCCCTCATCAAACGCGTGATGACGAACTGAACACCTGACCCCAAGTAACCCCACAAATCAAAAACGCCCCGCGACCGCGGGGCGTTTTTACGTGCGTTTGACGGAAATCTCGGCGCCGTCTTGCTTTTTTGCCGCGGTTGGGGTACAATAATAAAAAGTCGAAAGGAGGCGAACGGCGTGGTCATTTATCCCGAGTCTTTCAGCGTCAAACCGAATACCGAAGCGACCGAAAGTTTTCGCAATCTGTTCCGCACCGCGGCGGCCATGGCCGCGCGCAAGAACCTGACCCTGCCGTCGGGCAGTTACGTCTTTCGCAGTAAAAACGCGACGGAATTCCGCGCCGTGATGAGCGATTGCAGCGCCGAACTGCCGCTCGGCGAGCCGATCGACCGCCACCGCGCCGCCGTCGTGATGGAGGGCGTCAGCGATATGGAGATCGACTGCGCCTCGTCCCGCTTTCTGACCGAGGGGCGCATGACGGCGCTCGCCCTGCTGAACTGCCACCGCATCACGATCAAGAATCTGACGATCGAAACCGTGCGGCCCAATCTGCACAAGTTCACCGTTCTCAAGGCGTCGCCTTTTACCGTCAATTTCAAACTCGATTCCGTCAGTACCTATGAAACCGGGGGCGAGACCTGTTATTTCACGGGCCCCGACTACCGCACCGCCTTCACCGAGGGCGAGGCGGACGGCAGTTTTTTGGTGACCGCCCGGCCCGACAATCTCAGCCACCTGGTCCGCTGCGAGGGGCACCCGTTCAGCGGGCTCGCATCATTCCGCGAGACGGCCGAACGCGTGTTCACCGCCCGCTTTATCTCCCCGAAAGATTACGTCGAGGGGCAGGTCTTTTATCTGTACCCGCCCGCGCGTGCCGAGGTCGGCGTGTTTCTCGATTCCTGCAGCGACGTCCGCTTTGAAAATCTGCGCATCGTCTGCGGCGGCGCTCACGCGTTTTTGGCGCAGAACAGCGCTTTTGTGACGCTCGTCAAGCCCGATTTTCGCCCCGCGCAGGGGAGTGAGATCGACTTTTCCACCCCCGGCGATTTTGCCCATTTCAGCATGTGCCGCGGCGCGATCGTTATCCGCGACGGCAGTTTCAACGCCTGCGGCGGCGACGCTTGCAGTGTGCACGGCTTTTATTACAAGATCAAATCGGCGATCCGCAGCACCGTCACCGTTCAGTTTACCGGACCGCTCAATGCCTGCCCGGACGCCCTGCACCGGGGCGACACCGTGGCGTTTTTGGACCGCGATTCGCTCTGCGAACTCGGCAGGGCCACGCTGTTGGAGGTGCGCCGGCTCGACGCCCGCGGCTATGAACTGGTGCTGTCTTCGCCGGGCATCCCGTCGGGCGCGCGGCTGATCGAGAACGTCAGCGCCGCGCCGCGGTTCGATTTCACGGGCAACGTGCTCAATCGCATCGGCGCGCACGGTCTGCGTCTGATGACGCGCGGCCGCGTGCGGGTGGATAACAACCGCTTTCTCAACACCGGCGCCAGCGGCGTGCAGATCGCCGGCGACGCCGACGCCACCTGCGAGGGCGGCTCCGTGACCGACGTGACGATTTCGGGCAACGCGTTCGTGCGCTGCGGCGCGTCGTGTGTCCACGTCTGCCCGTCCGTTCGCTCCTACGCGGGGCCCGTTCACGGCGGTTTGACGCTCAACGCCAATCTCTTTATGCTGGCGGGTACCAACGCCCTGCGCGTCAGTTGCGCCACGGGCGTGACGATGGCGCGCAACGTGTATAAAGGGCGTGCCGAAAACAACCGCATCGTTTTTTCCCGCAATACCGACGGACTTGTGACCGATTTCTGAAGCGCGTATAATTCTCCTTTTCCGGGGCAACCTACGGACAAAGGAGGAATGAAAAATGAACGCTAACGACAGTATTTTCTGCTCGGTACACGAGTGCCGCTACCACTGCGGCGACAGCGATTGCTGCAGCAAGAATCAGATCGAGGTCGGCTCCTGCGGCGGCGATACGCACACCTGCGACGGTACCTGCTGCCGCTCGTTTGAAGAACGCCTGTAAACGCTGATAACAAAAAAACGTTCCGTTGCTGCCAACGGAACGTTTTTGCGTTTTTGGGGGTCGAAGGTCAGATCTCGGGGATGTTGATCTCCACTTCGCGGCCGGTCTCGGCGGAACGGGAGATGCCGTCGATAATGGCCTGGTTGTACAGGATCTGCGAGGACGGCACGGGCGCGGGCAGACCGAACTCGACGGCGTCGCAGAAGGAGCGGATCTTTTTGTCAAAGTTGTCGCCGTCGTTGTCGCACTCGGGGATCTTGGTGTCGACGCAGACGCCCGCCACGTTGTGGTAAACGGTCATCGGGCCGCCGATGGAGCCGTTCCAGCACTCGGTCGAGGGGATGCGCAGACCGCCCTTTTTGCCCAGAATGATGGTGTCGCCGGGGGTGTCGCAGTGCATCGCCCACGAGATGCGGAAGTCGAGGATGATGCCGCCTTCCAGCCGGACGAACGCCGCCGCAAAGTCGTCAACGCTGAATTCCTCGGCGTATTCGGGTTTGTCGAGGTAACTCGGGTCTTTGCCGAAAAAGCCGCTCTTGTAGCCGCTCACGGTCAGGGGCTTCGGGTAGCCGAGGGCGTTGAGCACCATGTCGAGCGAATAGCAGCCGATATCGCCCAGCGCGCCCAGGCCGGCCGTATCCTCACGGATGAACGAAGTGCCGAACGGGGTGGGGATGCCGTGGCGGCGGCCGCCGCCGGTCTGTACGTAATAGATGTCGCCCAGTTCGCCGCTGCTGACGATCTTTTTGACCATCTTCATATTCTCATCAAAACGGGGCTGGAAGCCGATGGACAGCACCTTGCCGCTGCGCTTTTCGGCGCGGCAGATCTCGACGGCCTCGTCCAGCGTCACGCACATGGGCTTTTCCAGCAGCACGTTCACGCCGTGATCCAGCGCGTAAATGGCGCAGGGGGCGTGCTGGCGGTTGTAGGTGCAGACGGAAACGGCGTCCAGGTCTTTTTCGGCGTCGATCATTTCGCGGTCGCTGTTATAAAAGCGCGCGCCTTCGGCCGCGCCGTAACGCTCGGCGAACGCCTGGGCCTTGCCGGGGATCAGGTCGGCGAAAGCCACGACCTCGACGTCGGGGCACTTCTGATAACTTTTGAGGTGTGCCTCAGCGATCCAACCGCAGCCGATAATACCGACTTTCAACTTTTTGCCGGTGCGGTCGCGTTCCGCGTCGTGCGAAAATTTGAATTCATCCAGAATGTTAGCCATAGTTTTTTCCTCCATGCCCGCCGCAGCGGATTTTTTCCTTCTTCAGCGTACCACATTCCGCGGCATCTTGCAAGGGAGGGACGCGAATTCTTTGAGATTTTTTTGCGTTCAGGGGCACAATTTTTGCGAAATGATAATTATTTGTTGTTATTTCCAACAAAACGCGTGGACTTTCTTGGGAAAATATAGCGAAAACAGAGTAAGTTAACAATTTGTTCATATTTGCACAACATCAAGCGCAAACACCGTTGGTACACTATAGTTGCCAATACAGATACGCAGGGATTTTAAAGCATTTTAATTTTCCTCGTTCGAGAAAAAATCGATGCAAAGGTGCATCGACTTTTTCTTTTTTATTGCGCGGTCATAAAGTTGCGGATATCTGTTGACAAACGCGCCGTTCCCTGCTACACTGTCACCGTACCAAAACTCACGAATGGAGGTTTGCACTATGTACGAATGCGCCTGCGGTTATATCTATGATCCCGCCATCGGCGATCCCGACAACGGCATCGAGCCCGGCACCGCCTTTGAGGACCTGCCCGACGATTGGACCTGCCCGCTGTGCGGTCTCGGCAAAGACAGTTTTACCGAGGTCTGAGCAACAACCGAAAAAAGAGGAGAAGCGATCGCTTCTCCTCTTTTTTGTCGTTTTTTCGGGCAGTCGCTTACTGCTTGGCGCCCTGGTCGAACTTTTCAAGCACCTTGACGGTGACCGCGTAGCAGTCCGCAAGGCCCTGTTCGTTCATGTTGTCGTATGTATCGCGGCGGGTGTGATAATAATTTTCCAGACTGTGGTTCAGGCCGGTGATGCCGGTGGAGCGCATGCCGCCGAATTTGGCGAAGGCCGCGTTGTCGGTCGCACCGCCCAGCGGGGGGACCATACCCTTCGTGCACTGCACGCCGAGTTCTTCGGCGCACTCCATAAACAGGTCGGAAACGTCCTTGTCGGCCTTGACCGTGGCGTTCAGGTCGCGGTAGTTGACCATCAGGTATTTCGGATCGTGAATGGTGTCGTAGGAATAAATAAAGGTCGGCACGTCGTCGAACTCGCCCTTGTGCGCTTCGCTCCATGCCATCGCACCGCGCAGGCCGGCCTCTTCACTGCCGGTCAGCACCACGCCGAGTTCGGTGTTCTCAAACTCAATGCCCTCGTCTTTGAGCGCTTTCAGAAGGGCGATACCCATGTAGCAGCCGCTGAGGTTGTCGTTGGCGCCGTCCACGATGCGCTTTTTGTTCCACATATAATAGAGGGTCGCAAGGAAGGGGACAAAGATCAGACCGACCAGGCCCAGGACGAACAGCCAGCCCTTGTTGAGGACGTCAAAGCCGATGCCCTTGACGATCATCTGAATGATGCTGATGATCAGGTAGTAGATCGCGCCCACGACGGCGATGATCGCGTGCAGGTGGAAGGCGGTGCCGCCCAGGTGGTAGTTGACGGGCCATTCCCACGAAGCGTCGGGGTGGCCGTTGAAGATGATGCGGCGTTTGATCTCGCCTTTGCAGGACTTGAAGGCGGTCACGTTATGGCCGGTCATTTCGGGGAAGAAGGCGTCGACGGCCTTTTTGTACAGACCGAACTGCAACACCATCAGCGTAAGGCCGAGCACGATCAGCACGGCGGAGCACAGCGGGAAGAAGAAATACAGCACGATGGCCGCCAGCATCATGGTCACGGTGAAGTAGATCCAGCCCAGGAAGGAACCGGGATGCTCTTTGAAGCTTTCCACCTGCACACGGTCACAGCCGCAGTCGTTGCGCAGAACGTCGGCCATATACTCGCAGGCTTTTTTCTCGCCCTCGGTGCCGGGGGCGCGGGTGCCGCAGTTTTGGATGATATAGGTGATCTCTTTCACCATGTACTTCGCCGCATCCGCTTTCTTTTCAATCAGTTTGGAAAGGTCCATACAATCGTCTCCTTTTGCTTGGTATACTAAAATTATATTATCCGTTGCTCGCCTTGTCAACGGTTAAATCCGCAAAAACGGGGTAGTGATCGCTCATTTCGTTCAGAAATGCGTGCGACAGCAGGGCAAAACGCTCGACGCGGACCGCGCCGCTGATAAAGACGTGGTCGCCCGTACTGCCCAAAACCGAGCGTTCGGCGCCGTTAAATAGGGAACTTGCCCGATCGCGCGCGTCCCCCAGACGCGAAGCGAGCCGCCCGTACGCAAAGTACGCCCGCGAGCGCGGGTTTTCGCGTGCGTTGAAATCGCCCGCGGCGATCAGCGGCAGACCGTCCGCCGTCAGTTCGTCGATTTTGGCCAGCAGTTCGTTCGTCTGGGTCTCCACCACCGCCGCATCCTGCGCCTCGGTGGGGGCGTACACCCGGCTGAAATGGGTGGTCAGCACCCAAAACCGCGCGCCGTCCGCCTTTGTCTCAAACTGCGCCCAAACCATACAGCGCAATCGCTCATCGCCGCCGGCGCTGAAGGGCGCGGCGCCGCTTTGCAGCAGCAGAAGTCTGTCGGGGTTGTATAAAATGCCGTTCATGCGCAGGTGCCGTCCCGTGTCAAACGGCCGCACGAGTTGATAGTCCGTGCGGTCTTTCAGCAGGCAGGCATACCAGCGCAGGCTCATTTCCTGCACGGTGACGACGTCGGGGGCGTAACAGTCCAGTACGGCGCGTAACGTGCCAAAGCGTTCGCGGGCGTCGGTGCCGTCAAAGCCCCTGCCGTCGGCAAGCAGGTTGGCGTTCATCAGCCGCAGCGTACCCGCGCTGCCGACGGGCGGCGTCACGGAACGGGCAGCCCGCAGGCCGTCGATCACGGCGGTCGATGCGGGGAACGCCGCGCAATCGCCAAGCCGCTCCAGCCCGGCGTGAACGGTCACGGCGACTGTCAGCGCCACGCACAGCAGGGCGCAGAGCAGGGAAGCCAAGCGGCGTGAACGTGGCGTTTTCGGGTGGCGGGTCATTGATTCACCAGCTTGGTCGTTTCACGCTGGGCAAGCACCAGGTTGCGATAGATGCCGTCCTGATTGACGAGTTCGCTGTGCGGGCCGATCTGCGCGATGCGGCCCTTCTCCAGCACGATCAGCCGGTCGGCGCCGTGCAGGGTCGCCAGCCGGTGCGCGATCGCGATCGTTGTGCGCCCTTGGGTGAGTTCAGCCAGCGCCTGCTGGATCTGGATCTCCGTTTCGGGGTCCAGCGACGAGGTGGCCTCGTCCAGGATCAGGATCTTTGGGTTTTTCAAAATGGCGCGCGCGATGGAAATGCGCTGCCGTTCGCCGCCCGACAGGGTGTGCCCATTTTCGCCGATGACGGTGTTGTAACCGTCCGGCAGGGCGGTGATAAAATCATGGGCACGCGCGGCGCGCGCGGCGGCGATCACCTCTTCGGGCGTGGCATTCGGGCGTGCGTACGCGATGTTGTCGTACACCGTGCCCGAGAACAGATACGTCTCCTGGAACACGACACCGATGCCTTCCCGCAGGTCGTGCTGCGATACCGCGCGGATATCCGTTCCGCCGACGGTAATGGAGCCCAGCCCCACGTCGTAAAGCCGCAGGCAGAGGTTGATGATCGTCGATTTGCCCGC
>CADBON010000003.1 GCA_902796315.1 Oscillospiraceae bacterium
CTGCCGTTTTTGCAGAACCTTATGAACCACAGTGATGACGGTGAAGAGCCCGACGTTGCGCTTGACGAGCACGCGGCCGACACAGACGAGGACGACGAAGAGCCGGACAAAAAGGGCAGCAAAAAGAAGAAAAAATCGAAACGCCGCTTTTTGTCGCAGTTCTGCACCGATCTGACGCAGAACGCCCGCGACGGCAAGATCGACGCCATCATCGGGCGCGACACCGAGATTTACCGTACGATCCAGATCTTGTGCCGCCGCACAAAAAACAACCCCTGCCTGATCGGTGAACCCGGCGTCGGCAAAACCGCCATCGCCGAGGGGTTGGCGCTGAAGATCGCCGCCGGCGACGTTCCCGCCCGCCTTGCCGATAAAGAGATCCATCTGCTCGATCTGACTGCGCTTGTTGCGGGCACGCAGTTCCGCGGCCAGTTTGAAAGCCGCATCAAGGGACTTGTCGACGAAGTCAAGCAAGAGGGGAATATCATCCTGTTTATCGATGAAGTGCACAACCTCGTCGGCACGGGCGACGCCGAGGGTTCCATGAACGCCGCCAACATTCTCAAACCCGCTCTGTCGCGCGGACTGATCCAGGTCATCGGCGCGACCACCTTCACCGAGTACCGCAAAAATATCGAAAAGGACGCGGCTCTTGAACGGCGTTTTCAGCCCGTAAAGGTAGAGGAACCGTCTATCGAAGAGTGCTGCAAGATCCTGATCGGTATCAAGCAGTATTACGAAAATTTCCACAAAGTCACGGTTTCCGACGCGCTGGTACGGCGTGCGGTCGTATTGAGCGAACGCTATATCAACGACCGTTTTCTGCCCGACAAGGCCATTGATTTGCTGGACGAGGCGTGCACCTGCGCAAACCTGCGCAACGTCGCCATCAGCGATTACGAAAAACTCTCGCAGCAGATCGAAGAGATCAACGAAAAAGAAGAAGAACTCTCCAACACGACCGACGAAGGCGGGCCCGACTATGAAGCCATTGCCAAAGTCAAGGCCGAGAAAATGCAGTTGCAAAAGCAGGCAGCCGAAATCAAGGTCAAAGCCGATGATAACGACGTGCGTGAAGAAGATCTTGCCCGTGTCATCAACCTTTGGACGGGTATCCCGACGTCGAAGATCATCGAAAACGATATGAAAAAACTGGGCGGCCTTGAGGAAAAGCTCAAAGCCCGCATCATCGGCCAGGACGAGGCGATCGAAGTACTGTGCGCCGCCATCCGCCGATCGCGCGTACAAATCTCGCCCGTGCGCAGGCCCGCGTCGTTCATCTTTGTCGGCCCGACGGGCGTCGGTAAAACCGAACTTGTCAAGCAGTTGGCAAATCAACTGTTCGAAACGCCCGAAACGCTGATACGGCTTGATATGTCCGAGTTTATGGAAAAGTTCAGCGTATCGCGCCTGATCGGCTCGCCGCCCGGGTATGTCGGTTATGACGAAGCGGGCCAGTTGACCGAAAAGGTGCGCCGCAAGCCCTATTCCGTGATCTTGTTTGACGAGATCGAAAAAGCGCACCCCGACGTCATGAACATTCTGCTGCAGATCCTCGACGAAGGCAAAACCAACGACGCGCAGGGGAGAACCGTCAGTTTTGAAAACTGCGTCATCGTGATGACCTCCAACGCGGGCAGCAACCTGAATGAAAACGCCCTCGGCTTTAACCGCGACAAAAACGAGGCCAGCAAAGACAAGGCCATGAAGGCGCTGAAAGAATTCCTTCGTCCCGAGTTTCTTGGCCGCGTGGATGAGATCGTCGTCTTTAACACCTTGACCAAAGAGAATCTTATCAAGATTACCGAGGTGCTGCTGAACGAACTGCGCGGTCCGCTGAAGGAGAAGGGGATCGCTTTCACCGTGGACGAAGCGGTTTACCCGCTGATCGCCGATCTTTCCGAGGACGGCGGACGCGGCGCTCGCGATATTCGTCGCAACATCCGCAAACTGGTGGAGGACGAAATCGCGAACATCCTCATCGACAGCAATGAAGCGGTCGGCGAAATCCGCGTGGAGGCCGTCGACGGCAAAGTGAGCGTGACAGGGAAATAAGTCAAAAAAAGTGACCGACCGAAACAGATTTGTTTCGGTCGGTTTTGTCGTGCTACAAAAGTGGCCCCCGGGAAATGAAAAAACAGCCGCCCCTATTGGGACGACCATTTTTGGTGGAGACAATAGGACTCGAACCTATGACCCCCTGCACGTCAAGCAGGTGCTCTAGCCAACTGAGCTATGCCTCCGTAACAAATGGTATTGTACCATTTCTATCAGTAGAAATCAAGACTTTTTTTAATTTTTTTAAAAAATAGCCCAAAAAC
Source organism: Oscillospiraceae bacterium (assembly GCA_902796315.1). Lineage (GTDB taxonomy): Bacteria > Bacillota > Clostridia > Oscillospirales > Acutalibacteraceae > DTU089. The sequence goes on from CADBON010000003.1 coordinate 2,322, forward strand.
CGGTAAAAAGCCGTTTTCTGCACTTTCTGATCACTCGCTCTCGTCGTCCGAAAACAGTTCCCACTGCGCCACGCGCTGTACGGCAGACGCCTCGGGAACGTTGATCCACATGCGTTCCGTCAGTAAACGGTCGAGAATGGCCGGAATATCCCGCGATACGAACGGCGCGGCCTTTCCCTCATTCGCTTCATCCGGTGCCCACGGATGTTGCTTCGGCTTTTGGGGGAGCGCGTTACGGACCGATTTCAACAGTTTTTCGCGAGACCGCTCCGCTTCTTCGGGTGTACGGCACAGCAGCCGGCGGAAGGCAGCAGCGACTTTACGGGCATCCTCCGCAGTGGCGTCACACCCAAAGCAGACGCGCACCGTGCCCATCGTTTCTGACTCGGTAAGACCTGCGGCCTGCAATTCGTGGGCAAGATAACGCTCGCCCTTGTCGCGGTAAAAGCAGTCGGCTATGCGGACTTTACGGCGCGCCATGGCGCCGACAAGTTCTTCGCCGTC
>CADBON010000004.1 GCA_902796315.1 Oscillospiraceae bacterium
ACGCCTGCGCGCCAGCCCACTCGTTCTGCATGATGCCGAGGAAGTTGACCATCTGGTAGCAGAGGGTGGCAAGGTGCTTGGCGGGGGCGGAGGTGATCTTGCCGGGCACGCCGCCGAGACCTTCTTTGATCAGCTGTTTGAGCGACCAGCCGGCGCAGTAGCCGGTGAGCATGCTCAGATCGTGCAGATGCAGGTCGGCGTTGCGGTGGGCGTTGGCGATCTCTTCATCATAGATCTCGCTCAGCCAGTAGTTGGCGGTGATGGCGCCGGAGTTGGAAAGGATCAGACCGCCGACGGAGTAAGTGACGGTGGAATTCTCTTTGACGCGCCAGTCGGTGACCTTGACGTAGCTGTCGACCAGTTTTTTGTAGTCCAGCACGGTGGACTTCATATTGCGGATCTTTTCGCGGTTTTTACGGTACAGGATGTAGGCCTTGGCAACGTCCGAATAACCGGCCTGGACGAGCACGTTCTCAACGCTGTCCTGCACGTCCTCAACGGCGATCTTGCTTTCCTTGATCTTCGGTTCAAAGTCCGCAGTGACCTTCAGCGCAAGGAAATCGATCATATTGTCGTTATACTGTTTGTTACATGCCTCGAATGCCTGTTTGATGGCAAAACTGATCTTGGAAATATCAAACTCCGCAATCTTGCCGTCGCGTTTGACTACCTGATACATAACGGTTCTCCTTATATATAATCTTCGAAAGGCGACACTGTCCCCTTTTTCACGTGCGAGATACAGCATAGCAGATTTGCCCCTCTTTGTCAAGGGAAAAAACACAAGATGTTGTGGAAAAAAAGACTCCGCAACACTATATGTAGCGGAGTCTTTGTTCACCTTTCACAAGAAAATTCGCTGATTTTCGTCGTTTTTTCGGTTTATTTCACGCGGGGAAAATACAGGCCTCACGCAGGTCGCGCGCGACCGCCGCGGCGTCCTCGTGCAGAACGATATCCGCCCGCCGGTCGTAGGGCGTGGACGAGAGATTGATCAGCGCGACGGTGCTGCCCGCGAACGCCCCGAGGAACGAGGCGGCGGGGTAAACCGCCAGCGAGGTGCCGATGACGACCATCAGCTCAGCGCGGCCGATCGCGTTCACGGCACCGGTGATGACGTCGCCGTCCAGCCCCTCCTCGTACAGCACAACGTCGGGCTTGATCAGCCCGCCGCACTTCGGGCAGCGCGGCACGCCGTCCGCGCGGTAGACGAAATCGCCGTCGTAAAAGGCGCGGCAATGCGTGCAGTGGTTGCGGCGCACGCTGCCGTGCAGTTCATAGATCTCGGTACTGCCGGCGTCGGTGTGCAGGCCGTCGATATTCTGCGTGACCACGCTGACGCGTTTGCCCGCCCGCTCGAGTTCCGCCCAGACAAGATGGGCGTCGTTGGGCTTGGCGTCGGGATACATCATTTTCGATTTATAAAACTCATAAAACAGATCCGGGTGGGCGACGAAAAATGAGTGGGAAATGATCTCTTCGGGCGTGTAGCGCCCCATCCCCTCGCTATTATAGAGCCCGTCCGCCGAGCGAAAATCGGGGATGCCGCTCGGGCAGCTGATGCCCGCGCCCGTAAAGACGCAGATCTCACGTGCGGCGTTGACGGCCGCGGCCAGACGTTTGACCTCTTGGTTCATCTCAAAGCCCCCTCAATTCGGCGGCGGGCACGAACTCCCGCGCGCGCCCGAGCATTTCGACCATAACGGCCTTCGGCACGCCCCGGCAGGTCTCGTCGATCAGGTGGCCGCTGTCGACGAAGTTCTGCAGGAAATAGCGCGGCGCGCCGGCGATCCACTGCGCAAGCGCGGCGATGTCGTCGGGCGTGTGGAAGCGCTCGACCACGGTGGTGCGGAACTCGTAATCGACGCCCGATTCGCGCAGCACTTTCATACTCTGCTCGACGGGGGCGAGGTCGTACTGCGGCAGACCGATAGTCTCGGCGTACTTCTCGGGCCGGTTTTTGACGTCCATGGCGACGTAATCGACAAGCTTTAACTCCAGGATACCCGCCAGCTTATCGGGAAAACTGCCGTTGGTATCCAGTTTCACCGCGTAGCCGCGGTCCTTCAGTTCATACAGAAAGCGCTCGATATCCGGCTGCAGCAGCGGCTCGCCGCCGGTGACGGCCACGCCGTCAAGCACGCGGCGACGCTTTTCGAGATGGTCGAAAATCTCGCTCTCGTCAAACTCGTCGTCATCCGGCTCCGTCACAAGCCCCGCGTTGTGGCAGAACGGGCAGCGGAAATTGCACCCGCCCGTGAACACCGTACACGCCGTACGGCCGGGGAAATCCAACAGCGTCAGACGCTGAAAACCTTTGATCAGCACAGTCTCACCTTCAAAAATTCACGAATTGCTCACAGTTGCACAGCAATCCTGCGAAAATATTTTTATATACTGGTTTCGCGAACATAAGATATTATAGGATGCAAACGGCGGCAAGTCAACCTCGCGCCGAAAAAAAGGCGGGGTTTGCTTTGCAGGCGAGCGGTAAACGCCGCCCGATTCCGCACAAAAACGCCTGTTTTTTTCGCCATTTTCCATATATCGCTATATTTATACAAAATATCTAATTTTTGCACTGCATTTTGTGTATTTACTTTTTGAAATCCGTGTGCTATAATACATATACATATAAGTGTCACTGGAGGAGTTTCTATGAAATCCAAAAAGGTTCTTGCGCTTCTGCTCACCGTTCTGCTGCTGGTGGGTCTTGTCGCCGTACCTGCGTCCGCGGCCAGCTATACGATTAACAAGACGCCGACGACCACCAAGTACTATGACGGCGACACCCTCAAGCTGACCGGTTTGCAGCTGAAAGACGACAAAAACAAAAATATCAACTGGAAATCCAGTGATAAAAAGTTCAGCGTAACGCCCGGCAACGGCGACGTGCTGAACCTGCCCGACGGGTACACCGAGTACGACATCACGGTCTCGGTCACGTACGACAACGTCTTTGTCGGCACTTTTGACGTGACGGTTTACAAAGACGGCTTTGTCAGCACCCCCACCAAGACCGCGTACCAGGAGGGTGAAATGTTTGACCCGAGCGGCGTGAGCTTTTACTCCAAGTCCGGCTCCGGTGCGAACATTGTGTTCTCGCTGATCTCTTACCCGGCTGATGCGGGCGACGCCAACCTGACGTTCGTGCCGAGCATCGACACCCCCCTCACGAAAGAGACCACCGAGATCACCGTGAAGTACGGCACCCGCACCATCGGCACCGTTCCGGTTACCGTTACGGCCGCCATGGACTCTTCCACCGTGAAGAAGGTCTACACCGATTCCGACATGTTCAATCCGATCGGCCTGTCGCTGAAGATCGGCAGCGAAACGGTCGTGTACCCCACCAACAAAGAGCACTTCTCCTTCACCGTACCGACCGACAAGACCCTCACCGTCGACGAAAACAGTGCGACACAGAACGTTATCGTCTATTACGACGGAGTTGAAAAGGGCAACTTCGACATCACCGTCACCCACAACTTCGAGGCAATCGTTCAGCTGGAGGGCGGCACGATGCACGGCCAGTTCTGCAAGGGCTGCGGCCAGCTGGGCAGCGTTGACCAGTGCGCCAACCACGTTACGGAATGGATCCCCAACGGCGACGCCGGCTTCCTGAAACAAGAGTCCGAGACCGGCACCTGCTCGATTTGCGGCGGCAAGGTGACCCGCAACATTCCCAAGACCGATGAACAGCTGGAGAATGAGTTCAACAGTTACTTCAATCTTGCGGAAACCACCAACGAAACCGAACCCAAGATCCTGCACTTCTTCTTCCTGATCATTGTCCGGCTGGTTCAGACGCTGATCCCCGCAGGCGGCAACGGCCACGTGTTCGGAACCGGCATTTTCCAATAAAATAAAGACAGGAGGTAATTGACAATGCGTAAAAAAATCCTTTCCCTTGCTCTCGCTCTGTTGATGCTCGTTTCTGTCTTTTCGATAGCGGCATACGCAGAAGATGAAGGCCTCACCTTCGAAACCGAGATCAGTTTCTTGGTTGCCAACAACTTCTCCATCTCCGCGCTGTCCGTCGGTGATATCGGCGGCATCGGCGTTGAGGTGAAGATCCACGAAAATGACCTCGCCGCGCTTGACGACGCCACGCTTGAACACTCCGTCGAGGTCACCTCGATCGAGGCCGTTGACGTCCGTCACGACAACGCCCGCGTGAATTATGAGACCGACCGCGACGCGTTCCGCGCGATTTTTGACGACGTCAAAGTCGTTGACGAAGAGGGCAACCCGGTCATCGACGAGGAGACCGGCGAGCAGAAGATCGACAAGTTCGACGGCACCACGGTGTTCGCGACCGTTACCATCCACTTCAATTCGAGCCGCGTGTTCGGTCAGCTGAATTACAGCGCCAACCTGAACGGCTTTGCCGCGCCGCCCGACATCCCGATCCCCGGTGTTGACCTCAGCGCCGCCTCGATCCCCACGGCCATCCCTGCCGAGGGCTCCGTTCCCGGCTTCCCCACGGTTGCCTCCTCCACGCTGGCGCAGAACGACACCCGCTCCACCTATACCGATATTGAAAAGTTCGACGCGAACGGCATCGTGATGGACGTGACGCTTTCCAACGGCGAGACCGGCACGGTTTCGTACGGCAAGAACGCCGACAACATGCTGACCTTCGTCCCGAGCGCCTCCAAACGGCTGACGGTCAACACGACCGAAGTTGCGGCCCTGTTTATGGGCAAACCGGTCTTCTACGTCCCCATTTCCGTCTCCCACAGTTGGACCTCTGCGCCCGTTCAAATCTCTTCGAAGATGGGCAACGATGTTGCCGGTTACGGATACCACGCCACCGTCTGCGAGGGCTGCGGTGAAACCCACACCGCCGAGGCCTGCGTGCCGGATGACAACTGGGTCTTCAACGAGGACGCGACCTTTACCGCCGACGGCACCGAGACCTGCCACTGCGCGATTTGCGGCGGCGAGTGCACCCGCCTGAAGATGGGCTCCGCCGGTTACAACACCAGCTTCGGCAACCTCCACTTCCTGCGCGTGATCTTTGATTACATCGCCATTCTCCTCAGAGGCCTGAAGGTCGTTCAGTTCAGATAAAAACGCCATCAAAAAAGCCGCCTGCAAAGGCGGCTTTTTCTTATACTATTTTATATATATCATCACTCTACGTCCGGGGTCTCGCCGCCGGCAAGTTCCGGCAGAACGCCCTCGGCGGGGACGGCCTCCACGTTGCGAAGCGTCTTCTGAATGAGGCGGTTGCGGTCGCGGGCGTCGTCCAAAGCGGTGCCCGCCTCATTGATCTTCTTGCGCGCCTTTTCGAGCACGTCGCCGAACTTGTCGTACTGCGTCTTGGCGGCGCCGAGAAGTTTGCGGATCTCATCCGCCTTTTCGTTAATGTCGATGGCACGGAAACCCATCGCGAAGGACGTGAGCATGGCGGTGATGGTCGTCGGGCCGGCAATCATCACGTTCTGCGCCTGCAACGCTTCGGCGAGGCCGTCTTTGGAAGAAGAGATCTCGGCATACAGCCCCTCGGTCGCCAGGTACAGAATGGCAAAAGGCGTGGTCTTGGGCACGAAGATGTACTTTTTGACGTCCTTCGCCTCGCTCTTGATGCGATCTGCCAGCGCCTTACGCGCCGCCTGAAGCGCGTCAACGTCGCCCCGGTCGGCCGCGTCGCAGACGCGAATATAGTCCTCCATCGGGAACTTGGAGTCGATAGGCAGATAGATCTCGTCGCCGTTGCTGCTCGGGAAACGCACGGCAAACTCAACGCGCTCGCCGTTATTTTTCGGCGAATAATTCTTGACATACCGCCCGGGAATGGTCTGGTCAAGGATGCCCTCCAACTGCACCTCCGCCCAGGAGCCGCGCGCTTTGACGTTGGTCAGCACCTTGTTGAGCGTGGAAACGTTGGTGGTCACACCCTGCGAAAGCTCCTTCATCTCGCCGAGCGACGTATAAACGTTTTGCAGCTGCTCGGAAACGGTCTTGAAGGAAGAATCCAGCCGCGTCGTCAGCGTAGCCGTCAGTTTTTCATCGACGGTCGCGCGCATTTCTTCCAGTTTTTTCTCGTTGGATTCCTGCATTTTGGCGAGCGAATCCCCGAGGAACTTCATCTGCCGCGCACTGCTCTGCTGCTCGCGGTCGCTGATCTCCTGCAGCGAGCGGGTGATTTTTTCGCTGAGCGCCGCCCGGCTTTCGAGTTCCCTGCGAGCCGAATCGTTGACGGCGGTCTGCATTCGGTCCAGCCGCTCGTTCGTTTCGCGGCTGAATGCCCGCAGACCCGCGGCCTGCTCCTCGCGGTTGCGGCGGAACTCCTCTGCCATGCCGTTGTCGCCGGCGTTCTTTTTGAGGCCGAGCAGCAGCACGACGCACACGACCGCCGCCAGCAGCGCCGCCGCGGCCAGTACTAACGTAATGATTTCAAACGGTGTCATAAACTCCTCCTGCACAAAACGGCAAACCGAACGCACGGCTTGCCGTTTTCCTGTTGCGGTATTGGTCGGTTATTTGTCTTCCCAGTTCATGGCGCGCTGCACCGCTTTGCGCCAGCCGGCGACCATCGCCTCACGCGAGTCGTTGTCGATGGAGGGCACGAAGATGCGGTCCACTTCGCGGACGGTCTCGATCTCGTCAAGGTCCTTCCAGAAGCCGACGGCAAGACCCGCCATATAAGCGGAGCCGAGGGCGGTGGTCTCGACAAGCTGCGGACGGTTGACCTTGGCGGCGATGAGGTTGGCCTGGATCTGCATCATGACGTTGCTGACAGAAGCGCCGCCGTCCACGCGAAGTTCACTCAGCACGATGCCGCTGTCTTTGCTCATGGCCTCTACCAGGTCGTTGCACTGGTAGGCGATACTCTCCAGCACGGCGCGGGCGAAGTGCGCACGGTTGGTGCCGCGCGTCAGGCCGCAGATGCAGCCGCGGGCGTACATATCCCAGTACGGGGCGCCGAGGCCGGTGAAAGCGGGCACCAGGTAGATGCCGTTCGCGTCCTTAACGCTCTCGGCCAAAAAGTCGCACTCGCTGGGTTCGGCGATCATGCGCAGTTCGTCGCGCATCCATTTGATGACGGAGCCGGCATTGAAGGCGCTGCCTTCCAAATCGTAAGTGACCTTGCCGTTCAGACCCCAGGCAAGACCTTCGATCAGGTTGTTTTGGGAATGCGGCCGCTTGTCGCCGGTATTCATCAGCAGGAAGCAGCCGGTGCCGTACGTGTTTTTCGCCATGCCGGCTTTGAAGCAGGCCTGGCCGAACAGGGCCGCCTGCTGGTCGCCGATGGCGCCGCTGATGGGAACGCCCGCCAGCTCGCGCAGACCGGGAACGTCTTCGGCAACTTCGCCGTAAACGGAGCTGCTCTCACGCACCTCGGGAAGAATGGACATCGGGATGCCGAGTTTCTCACACAGCGTCTGATCCCAGCAGAGTTTTTCGATGTCGAACAGCATGGTACGGGCGGCGTTGGAATAGTCGGTAATATGGACCTTGTGACCGGTAAGATTCCAGATCAGCCAGGTTTCGACGGTACCGAACAGCAGTTTGCCCTCGTTGGCAAGGGTGCGCGCTTCGGGCACGTTGTCGAGGATCCATTTGATTTTGGTGCCGGAGAAATACGCGTCGATCAGCAGGCCGGTGTGCTCGCGCACGTAGTCGCCCATTCCGTCGGCGGCCAGCTTTTCGCAGATGGGAGCGGTGCGACGGCACTGCCAAACGATGGCGTTATAGACGGGCTTGCCGGTTTCTTTATCCCAAAGGATGGTCGTCTCGCGCTGGTTGGTGATGCCGATGGCGGCGATCTCTTTCGGGTCGATCTGCCCGATCTCCAGCGCCGAGGTCAGCGAGTGAAGCTGACTTTCCAAAATCGCGTAGGGATCGTGCTCCACCCAGCCGGTGTGGGGGTAGATCTGCTCGAACTCATACTGCGCCTTGGCGACGATCTGTCCCTTTTTGTTAAAGACGATCGTGCGGGAGCTCGTGGTGCCCTGATCGAGGGCGAGAACGTACTTTTTCAATGGTGGTCCCTCCGTCTGAAAGTATTGAAAAAATGCTTACGCATGGGGTTCCGGTTCAGGGTTCGACGTTCTGCGCGACCGGCCACTGGAAGTTGTTGTAGACGGTCTTGGTAGTGCGCACGTAGTTGACGTCCTCAATGGTGGCGACCCGCGACAAAAAGCCGGTGCTGCCAAGGCCGACGGTGGAACTTGCGATATTGACGCGGGCGCCGTACTCGATCACGTATGACTCGACTTCGCCGGTCACGCGGTCGACCGTAACCGTCAGCACAGTATTGACAAAGGTCTTGTTGGGCTTGGTGGTCGAGGTGCTCATCACGCGGAAGACGCTGCCGAGCACGTCGTCGGTGTTCTGCATCATATCATTCACGTCCAGCACCTTGCGATACGCGGCGGAATGCCCCACGAGCGTCTCGTCAAGGGCGCTTTCCATCGTCACGTCGTACAGGGCGACCGAGATGGTGAGCAGACTCTTTTCGGTATCCTGACTGACGCGGATGCCGCGGACATCGTCAAGCGTCAGCATCGAAACGTAGTCCTGCCCCGTGACGGGCATGGTATAGGTGCTGTCCTCGCCCATGATTTGAACGACGTCCTCTTCGGTCTTGTCGCTCTCTTCCAGTTTGTCTTTCAGCAGGCCGCGGAAGGTTTCGGGATCGCTGAAACTGTAAGAAGTGAACGTGATCTGACCGCATTCGAACGCGGTCAGCTCCGTGGCGACGTGTTTGGTGAAGCCGGCTTTTTCGCTCTTGATGCGGTTCAGGCAGTAGTTAAAGGTCGTGACCGCGTCCTCGGGGCGGTTGTAAAGGCCGGTCTCGTCTGTGAAACAGCCGAACGCGCCGCTGCCCTGTTTTTCGTTTTTGAGCGCGCCGATGGCGTAACGAAGGGTCAAGCAGACGTCGACGAGATCCACGATGCCGTTTTTATTCTGATCCAGCGACTCGATCTGGTGAGCGGTGGGCTCCTGCTGACCGTTGGCGATCCGCAGAGCAAGCAGGGCGTCGCCCGTGTCGAGTTTGCCGTCGCCGTTTGCGTCGCCGTATATGACCGCCTCAAAGGCAAGCGCCGGCAACGCGCTGCCGAACACGGTCAACAGCAGCACGGCACTCAGAATGGCGGCAATTGCTTTTTTCATAACGATTCCTCCGTTAGGGCTTCATAAATCTCTTTCACGGACTGCAAAACATAGTCGGGTCGGACGTCGGACCGGCGGCAGTCCTCGGCGGTGGTCTCCCCCGAGAGCACCAGCACGGACGTGACGCCCGCGTTGACGCCGGTTTTGACGTCGGTGTAAATGCGGTCCCCCACCATGGCGATCTGTTCATAGGGCACGCCCGTGTGGCGGGCAATGACGTCGATCATGGTACGGTCGGGCTTTCCGAGAAAGCGGGGCCGGCGGTGGGTGGCGTTTTCAAACATATCGGCAAAGGAGCCGCAGTCGGGCAGGTAGCGGCCGCCCTCGATGGGGCAGACCATATCGCAGTTGGTGGCGTAATAGTCGGCGCCGCCGTCGAGCAGATCGCAGACCGTGCGGATCTTGCCGTAATCCAGTTCGGTGTCGTAGCCGAGCAGGACGGTGTCGGCCCCCGCGCCGTCTTCACAGACGGTCACGCCGTAGGCGCGCACCTCGCGCACGAGCGAACGCGTGCCGCAGACGTAGACGCGGGCGTCCGGCTTTTCGTGCCGCAGATAGAGGCCCGCCGCCATGCCGGAAGTGAAAACGTTTTCGCGGTCGCAGAAAAAACCGAGCCGCCGCATTTTTTCAACGTAATCGTCGGCGTTGCGCGACGAGTTGTTGGTCAGAAAGATGTACTGCTTGCCCTGTGCCCGTACCGTTTCCAAAAACTCGCGGGCGCCGTCGATCGGGTCAAAGCCGAGGTTGACGGTACCGTCCATATCCAGCAAAAACAGCCGGATGTCCTTCAGTGGAGTCATACGCACCCCTTTGCTCCCTTGCGGGAGAGGATAGTTCTACACATAATAGTATAGCACAAACGCCCGCCCCTTGTAAAGGGATAAAGAACCAAATCGGCGGCGGGTTTTTGTGGAAGTTGCCAAAAGCGACAAAAAACGGACCCCGAAAACGGGGTCCGTTTGGATTTTGGAAAGCGTAACGCTTAGTACATACCGCCCTGCTGAGCGGCAGCCATAGCGGCCGCGTTGGCGGCGTCGGCCTGCGGATCGGGCTTATCGGCGACGAGGCTCTCGGTGGTGAGGACCATCGCGGCGACGGAAGCGGCGTTCTGCAGCGCGGAGCGCGTGACCTTGGTCGGATCGAGGATGCCGGCCTTGGACATATCGGTATACTTCTCCTCCGCAAAGTCGAAGCCATAGCCGACCTTGCCGGAGTTGACGATCTTGTCGATGATGACGCTGCCCTCAAGACCCGCGTTCGTGGCGATCTGACGGACGGGCTCTTCGATCGCTTTGCGGACGATGTTGGCGCCGGTCTTTTCGTCGGGATCTTTGATCGCGGCGATGAATTTGTCAAGCGCGGGAACGGCGTTCAGCAGAGCCACGCCGCCGCCGGCAACGTAACCCTCTTCCACGGCCGCCTTGGTCGCGGCGAGCGCATCCTCGATGCGGAGCTTCATCTCTTTCATCTCGGTCTCGGTCGCGGCGCCGACACGGATGACGGCCACACCGCCGGACAGACGAGCAAGGCGCTCTTCGAGTTTTTCTTTATCGAACGAACTGGTCGTCGTCTCAAGCTGGGTGCGGATCTGCGCAACGCGGGCCTTGATGTCGGCCTTTTTGCCGAGGCCGTCGACGATGATGGTGTTCTCTTTATTGACCTTGATCTGACGGGCGCGGCCAAGCTGCTGCACGGTGGCGTCCTTCAGTTCCAGACCGAGTTCCTCGGTGATGACTTCGCCGCCGGTGAGGATGGCGATGTCGCGGAGCATCTCTTTGCGTTTGTCGCCGAAGCCGGGCGCCTTGACGCCGACGCAGGTGAAGGTGCCGCGCAGTTTGTTGACCAGCAGGGTGGCAAGGGCCTCGCCCTCGATATCCTCGGCAATGATGACGAGCTTTTTGCCGGCCTGAACGATTTTTTCAAGCAGCGGAAGCACTTCCTGGATATTGCTGATCTTTTTGTCGGTGATCAGGATATAGGGATCGTCGATGACGGCTTCCATCTTGTCGGTATCGGTGACCATATAGGGGCTGATATAGCCGCGGTCAAACTGCATGCCTTCCACGACGTCGCAGCTGGTCTCGGCGGTCTTGCTCTCTTCAACGGTGATAACGCCGTCGGCGGTGACCTTTTCCATGGCCTCGGCAACCAGTTTGCCGATGTTGGCATCAGCGGAGGAGATGGTCGCGATGCGGGCGATATCGTCGCTGTTCTTGACGGGCTTGGAGTTCTTTTTGACGGTGGCGACAACGTTCTCAACAGCGTTTTTGATGCCCTTCTTGAGAACCATCGGGTTAGCGCCCGCGGCCACATTCTTCATGCCCTCGCGGACAAGCGCCTGCGCCAGCAGGGTGGCGGTGGTGGTACCGTCGCCCGCGACGTCGTTGGTCTTGGTGGCGACTTCTTTGACAAGCTGCGCGCCCATATTCTCAAACGGCTCTTCCAATTCGATCTCTTTGGCGATGGTCACGCCGTCGTTGGTGATCAGCGGGGATCCGTACTTTTTGTCAAGTACGACGTTGCGGCCCTTGGGGCCGAGGGTGATTTTGACGGTATCGCTGAGTTTGTCGATGCCGGCAAGGAGGGCTTTGCGGGCCTCTTCGCCGTAAATGATTTGTTTAGCCATAATTCGTTGCCTCCCGAAATATTATTTAACGATGGCGAGAATGTCGCCCTGACGCACGATGACAAGATCTTCGCCATTCAGCTTGACCTCAGTGCCCGAATACTTGCTGAGGATGACCTTGTCGCCGACTTTGACTTCCATTTTGACTTCCTTGCCGTCGACTACGCCGCCGGGGCCGACAGCCAAAATCTCGGCAGTCTGGGGTTTTTCTTGCGCTTTGGTGGTGAGGATGATGCCGCCTTTGGTGGTCTCCTCGGCCTCGCAGAATTTGAGGACGACTCTGTCGCCTAAGGGTTTGAGTTTCATATCATGACCTCCTGTGAAGTATAGAATATGGAGTTTAGCACTCGTTCTGTTTGAGTGCTAACAATATAATACCCTTTTTTCCGAAAAAATCAACCCCTTTTTGAAATTTTCCCGCGCTTTTTCCAAAGTTTACAAACAAGTAACATTATTGTAACTTGCCTTTCCCGTGGTGCGATAGTACAATGATAGGGCATTTTCGGGTCCCCTGCGGCCCGCTTTCCATAATAGTATATCGCACCGCGCAATATGCCCGAAAGGAGGGAGAAGATGGAACAACTTCGCCGCGAGCCCGACCGCGTACCGCTTGCAATGCTGTACGTGACGGTCGCTTTTGCCGCCCTGCTGCCGGAATACCTGGCGCCGCTGCTGACGCTGTTCTTCTTCCCCGTCTTTAAGCGCAACTGCACAAAACTCGGCCGCAAGGTCACGCTCGGCGACACGGGCAAGGCCCTGCTGGCGTTCGCCCTGTTCGGGGTAGTCAGCGCGCTGTGGTCGGTCACACCGATCATGTCGGCCGCCGTTTCGCTGCTGTGGGCGGGCATGATGCTGGGAATGTTTCAGACCGGCGTGCTCATCAACACCCGCGAGCGGCTGGAGCGGCTGGTGCTGCTGTTTGCCGCCGGCGGCGGCGCCGTGGGCGCCATCGGCACGGTGCAGTATATTCTGCTGCTGTTCAAGGTGCCCGTCGGCAACCCCTTCTGGCTCTTTTTCGACCGCGCCGTTTACCGTGTGCTGCCCTTCGCGGTGCAGGATACCTCCCCCGTGTGGCACACCTCCCGCGCGGCCTCTACCTTTGACAACCCCCTGATCGTGGCGACCTATCTGCTGCTTGTGCTGCCGTTCGCCGTGGCGGGCATCAAGATCTTTACGGGCAAACGCTTTTGGGTGTGCCTGGTTTCCGCCGTGTTCAGCGTGGGCGGCATTCTCGGCACGTCGTCCCGCGCCGCGGCCGTGGCCAGCATTCTCGGCCTGGTGCTGTTCGTCGCGCTGAGCGAGCACAACTGGAAGCGGATCGCCGTCGTCTCGAGCACGATCCTTGTCGCGGGCTTTTTCTTCGTGCTGGTCATCTTCAACCGCCACCTGCGGTATGCCGACGATTTTGAAAACTCGACGCAAACACGCATGAAGATCTGGAAAGCGTGCGCGACCATGTTCCGCGAGCACCCGCTGCTGGGCAACGGGGCCGGCTGTGAGGGCACGGCGCTGGGGCTTGCGCGGCAGGGCATCGCCAAACCCCACGCGCACAACCTGTTTCTTGAAATCACGGCGGAACTCGGGCTTGTCGGCCTGCTGTTCTTCCTGGCGATTTTGACGCTGATCATCATCGACGTGGTGAAACTGGTGCTCTATCACGGCTTTTACGGCCGTCTCGGGGCGGCGTTCGCCGCGTCGCTGCTCGGATTCCTGATCGCCTCCATGACCGAATTCACCTTGCAGACCCCAAAGGAGCTGCAGTTCTTTATGCTCTTCCTCGGCGCGGTGGAGGCCACCAAGCGGCTCGCCCCGAAACGGGTGCGCAAAAAGGACGCCGTCCCGCCCGAACCGGCGCCCGAAACCGCGAAAGCCGCAGAATAAAAACAATCTGTTAACATTGGCAAGTCTGCTTTTGGCAGACTTGCTTTTTTGTCACGAGTTGACTATAATATCCTATAGAAATAAACGAAGGAGATCGGTTGCCCCATGAAAGACCAACGCTTTACCCGCGGAGAGAAGGCCGCCTTTATTATCGCGGCCGTCTGGTTTTTGGCCGTGGCCGTGACCGTCTCGCTTTTGCTGGTGCGCCACAGCCGCAATACGACCGGGCCGGTGATCGCGCCCGCTTCCGACTATTCCGAAACAACGACCCTGCCCGGCTCCGTCGAAACCACGGCGCCGCCGGCAACGGTTTTGGCGACCGATGAAACGACCGCCGCGCCGCCGACAAGCGAGGCGCCCGTCGAGGTCACGCCGACGCCGGCCGTCATCCCCGGCGAACCCGCGGCCGCCCCGCAGACCACCGCGCCGCCCCCGCCCAAAACCGAGATCCCCGCGGAGCCGATCACCGAGCCGAACATCGGCCGCCCCGGCACCAGCCGCGAAGCGGACCCCGCCCCCGCGGAAGAGACGACCGCCGCGCCGCAGAAACCGCAGCCGGTCACGCCGCCCCCCTCCTCGGAACCCGACGACCCCGCCCCCTACGTGGACGCGAGCGCCAAACATTATTACTACAACCAGTTGGACGACATCGGCAAAACGATGTACGCCCATCTGCTGCCGACGGTACGCGACGGCACGCTCTGCCACACCTTCAAGAACGTCGATCTGCTCGACTATTACCGCCGCACGTGGATGGTCGCGCTGGCGCTGCAGGCCGACAATCCCGAGTATTTCTGGCTGCTCGGCGGTGCCCAAACGGACTTTGACCGGGACGCCTCGACGGGCGATTTCACCGTAAAACTGATGACCTACAACTTCTACAACGGCATCAAACCGTCGATGGAAATGCGCGCCCAACTGCTGGCGAAGGTCAAAGAGGTGGCGGCGCTGACGCGGGCGGCCGCCTCGACCGACTATGACCGCGCGCTGTTCGTGCACGACTATCTGGTGATGAACGCCGAGTATGACACCGCGGGCGTTGAGCGGTTCGACGCCGGCGACACTTCGCCCGACCTCGACTATATGTTCACGTCGTACGACATCCTGATCAACGGGATCGGCGTGTGCAGCGGTTACGCCAAGGCGTTCAAACTGGTGATGGACGAACTGGGCATCGAGTGCTTTTTGAGCGAGGGCAGCAGCAACGGCGTCGGTCACGAGTGGAACTGCATCAAGATCGACGGCAAATACGCCTATATCGACGTCACGTGGGACGATCC
>CADBON010000005.1 GCA_902796315.1 Oscillospiraceae bacterium
CCCGCTTCCGCGGAGCGGATCGAGAGCGCCGTGCTGACCACTCTGCGCCGGATGGGCCCCGCCGACTTTGCCGCTTTGCCCGACGTGACCGAGGGATTGGAACACCGCCTCTACGCCGCCGTGCGGAGCGAGACGAGCGTCAAAGCGATCCTCGACGCCGTCAAGACCAAACGCTATACCTATTCGCGCCTGCGGCGCATCGTACTGTGCGCCTATCTCGGTGTGACGAGGGACGACGTGCCCGCCTATCCGCCGTATATCCGCGTTCTCGGCTTCCGTCGGGAATCCGGCGGGGAATTACTCAAACAAGCGAAAGAAAAAGCCACGCTGCCGCTGGTTACGCGGTTCGCCGACGTGCCGGCCCTCGGCGGTGAAGCGGAACACCTTTTTGCGCTCGAATGCCGCGCCCGCGATCTTTACGGTCCGGCGCTGCCCGCGGGCGAACCCTGCGGCCGCGAAATGAGCGACCGGCTGATTCTCGTGTAAAGGAAGAACCTATGAAAGTATTGGTCATCGGCGGCGGACCCGCCGGAATGATGGCGGCCGGCACGGCCGCGCAGGGCGGGGCGCAGGTCACGCTGCTCGAGCGCAACGAAAAGGTGGGGCGCAAACTCGCCATCACCGGCAAGGGGCGCTGCAACGTCACCAACAACTGCCCGCTTCTCAACGATCTTATCGCCAACGTGCCCGTCAACGGGCGCTTTCTGTACGGCGCGTTCGCGCGTTTTGCGCCGAACGACACCATCGACTTTTTCGAGGATCTCGGCGTGCCGCTGAAAATCGAGCGCGGCAACCGCGTCTTTCCCGTCTCCGACAACGCTTACGATATCGTCGACGCCATGCTCCGCTTTCTCAAAAAAACGGGTGTGCGGCGCGAACAGGGCAGGGCGGTCTCGCTGCTGACCGAAAACGGCGCGGTCTGCGGCTGTGTGACCGACGACGGGCGCACCGTTCCCGCCGACGCGGTCATTCTTGCCACGGGCGGTCTTTCGTACCCCGGCACCGGCTCCACCGGCGACGGCTATGCCATGGCGAAGGCCGTCGGCCATACCGTGACCGACCTCAAACCCTCGCTCGTGCCGCTTGAATGTCACGAGGGCTGGTGCAGCGAGGCGCAGGGCCTTTCCCTTCGCAACGTGGCGCTGACCGTCGAGGACAGCAAGACCGGCCGCGAGATCTACCGCGATTTCGGCGAGATGCTCTTCACCCATTTCGGTGTTTCCGGGCCGATGGTGCTTTCCGCCTCGTCGCATATCCGCGATATGGAACGCGGCCGCTACGTCCTTCATATTGATTTCAAACCCGCCTTGACCTACGAGCAGTTGGACAAGCGCTTGCAGCGCGATTTGCTGGAATGCTCCAACAAAAACCTGTTCAACACCCTGTCGCTGCTGCTGCCGCGCAAGATGATCCCCATCGTCGTCAAACTCAGCGGCGTGAACGGTATGCTGACCTCCAACCAGGTCACGCGCGAAATGCGCGGCGCGCTGGTCGATCTGTTAAAGGACATCCGCCTCACGGTGACGGATTTCCGCCCCATCGACGAGGCCGTCGTCACCAGCGGCGGTATCGACGTCGGCGAGGTGAACGCCAAAACGATGGAGAGCCGGCTCGTTTCCGGCCTCTATTTCGCGGGCGAAATTCTGGACGTTGACGCCTATACGGGCGGCTTCAATCTGCAAATTGCATTTGCCACGGGTCGGCTCGCGGGAGCGAGCGCCTGCGGCGGTAAGGAGTAAACGATGAAAAAGACAGTCAACATCGCCATTGACGGCCCCGCCGGAGCGGGCAAAAGCACCGTCGCACGCCGCGTCGCGGCCGCGCTCGGTTATCTGTACGTCGACACGGGCGCGCTCTACCGCACGGTCGGGCTCAACGCCCTGCGGCTCGGCCTTGCGCCCGGAAACCCCGACGAGGTCGTTCCGACGCTGAAGGACCTGCAGGTCTCGCTGCGCTTCATCGACGGCGAACAGCGCGTCTTTCTCGATGAGGAGGACGTTTCCGAGGCCATCCGTCAGAACGAGGTTTCCATGGCGGCGAGCGCCGTTTCCGCCATTCCCGAGGTGCGGGCGTTTCTGTTCGATCTGCAGCGCAATATCGCCGCCAACAACGATTGCCTGATGGACGGCCGCGACATCGGTACCGTCGTTCTGCCCGACGCGCAGATCAAGATCTTTCTCACCGCTTCGGCCGAAGCGCGCGCCGATCGCCGCTTCAAAGAGCTGACCGAAAAAGGACAGGTCGTTGAATACGAGGCGCTGCTGCGGGAGATCCGCGAACGCGATTACAACGACAGCCACCGCGCCATCGCTCCGCTCAAACAGGCCGACGACGCCGTTCTTGTCGATACCACCGAACTCGGTTTGGAAGAGGTCGTTGCAACGATCCTCGCCATCGTAAAGGAGCGCCTTGCATGACCACCGTCACCCTCGCTTCCACGGCCGGTTTCTGTTTCGGCGTAAAGCGCGCCGCCGATTTGATCGAGCGTCTGCTTGCCGAGGGCAAGCACGTCGCCACCCTCGGGCCGCTGATCCATAACCGTCAGTATACCGACGACCTCAAACGCCGCGGCGTGGTCGAGGTCGACTCGCCGGACGAAGCGCCCGACGGCGCCGTGCTGGTGCTGCGAACCCACGGCGTGACCGCCGACGTGCTCGAGAAAGTGCGTGCCGGCGGCCGTGACTATATCGACGCCGCCTGCCCGTTCGTGCAGAAGATCCACCGCACCGTCACCGAAAAGGGGAAGAACGCCGTCGTCGTGATCGCCGGCGACCCCGACCATCCCGAGGTGCAGGGCATTCGCAGCTACGCTCCGGGCGAGAGTTACGTGGTCGAAAACGCCGCCGCAATTGAGGATTTGGCAAAAAGCCACCCCGAACTATCGGGAAAGTGCATAATTTTTGTGGCGCAAACGACCTTTAGTATACAAGAATGGCAGAAATGTGAGAAAATCATAAAAAAACTCTTTTCAAATGCAGAATTGTTTGATACAATATGTAATGCCACCGAAGAGAGGCAAAAAGAGGCAGCGCTCCTGGCGCAGCAGAATGAAGCGATGATCGTCGTGGGCGGGCGTCACAGCTCCAACACGCAAAAGCTTCTGAATGTATGTCAGGCGTACTGTCCGTCCTTTCTTGTTGAAACACCGGAAGAGTTAAACGGTATCAAGCTCGACGGGTTTCACTCAATCGGGGTGACTGCGGGGGCCTCGGCTCCTGCCGGTATAATAAAGGAGGTACTTCAAACCATGTCAGAAATTGTTGATGACAACAAAATGATTGAGGAGGAGAAGGCGCAGGACTCTGAGTTTTTAGCAGCAGTCGACGCGATTGAAACCACCAACGACCCCAAAGTCGTCGGTACCGTTCTCAGCGTGACCCCGACGGAAATTCAGGTCGATATCGGCAGGAAGCAAACCGGCTATGTTACGTACGAAGAATACAGCGACAACCCCGATGCAGACCCCATGTCCGAATTGAAACCCGGCGATACCCTTAACCTTTTGATCATGAAAACCAACGACCAGGAGGGCACCGTTATGCTCTCCAAAAAACGCTACGATTCCATCGCCGCGTGGGACGACATCGTGGCCGCCGAGGGGACCGATACCATCCTCGAAGGCGTTGTCACCGCTGTTGTCAAGGGCGGCCTCGTCGTTGTTTCCAACAACGCCCGCATTTTCGTTCCCGCTTCCCTCACCGGCGTGCCGCGTGGCGGAAACCTGGACGAACTGCTCAAACAGACCGTTCATTTCAAAATCATCGAGGTCAACAAACAGCGCCGCCGCGCCGTCGGTTCCATCCGTGCGGTGTATAAAGAAGAGCGCAAAGCCGCTGCCGAGAAGTTCTGGGCGACGGCCGCCGTCGGTGACAAGATGACCGGCAAGGTCAAATCCCTCACCAACTTCGGCGCCTTTGTCGATATCGGCGGTGTGGACGGCATGATCCACATTTCCGAACTCTCCTGGAAGCGCATCAAACATCCGTCCGAAGTCGTCAGCGTCGGCGACGAGGTCGAGGTCACCATCAAGGCGCTCGATCCCGAAAACAAAAAGGTCTCGCTCGGCTACCGCAAAGCGGAAGACAGCCCGTGGGAACTCTTCAAGACCAAATACGCTGTCGGCGACGAGGTCGAGGTCACCATCGCCAACTTCACCACCTTCGGTGCATTCGCTCACGTTATGGACGGTGTTGACGGCCTGATTCACATCTCGCAGATCGCCAACCGCCGCATCGAGAAACCGGCCGACGTGCTTAAGATCGGTGAGAAGGTCATGGTCAAGATCACCGACATCGACTACGAGAAGAAAAAAGTCAGCCTCTCCCGCCGCGCTCTGCTCGGTGACGAGGACGTTGACGCTCCTGTAGAAGAAGCCGCTCCCGCCGAGGAAGCCGCTCCCG
>CADBON010000006.1 GCA_902796315.1 Oscillospiraceae bacterium
CCGCTGGCGCACCGCGAAGAGATCGTCGCCCGGGCGCTTGCGGTAAAGATCGCCGTCGTGGAACAGGACGAGCGCGAGGCGGGACTGCGGCGCGTGCTCAATTTTGGGCACACCGTCGGTCACGGGCTGGAAAGTCTTTGCGGCCTGCACGGTCTGCTGCACGGCGAATGCGTGGCGCTGGGGATGCTGCCCATGTGCGCCCCGGCCGTGCGCGAGCGGCTGATCCCCGTCCTGCGAAAACTCGGCCTGCCGACCTCGCTCGACTTTGACGAGGACGCGGTCTGCGCGGCGATGGCCCACGACAAAAAAAGCGACGGCGACACCGTCACGGTCACGCTGGTCGACGAAGTCGGCAGTTTTCGCTTCGACACCGTGCCGCTTGCCTCGCTTCGTGAAAAACTGACTCTTTTGAAGGGGTGACCCCGTATGAAAAACACCTTCGGCACCTCGGTGTGCGTGACGCTGTTCGGTGAAAGCCACGGCGCCCGGATCGGCGCGGTCGCGGACGGTCTTGCGCCCGGTCTTGCCGTGGACGAGGCGTTCGTCGCCGCACAGCTCGACAAGCGCCGCCCGCTGGAGGGGCTCGGCACCGCCCGCCGCGAGGCGGACGCGTTCACCTTCGTCAGCGGCGTCAAGGACGGCAAAACCACCGGCACGCCGCTGTGCGTACTGCTGGCCAACACCGACGTGCGCTCGGCGGATTACGCGGCGACGGCCTCGCTTGCGCGCCCCGGGCACGCCGACTATACCGCCCGCTGCAAGTACCACGGCTTTGAAGACGGCCGCGGCGGCGGGCATTTCAGCGGACGGCTGACGGCCCCGCTGGTCGCCGTCGGCGCGATAGCGATCGCCGCCCTGCGTGAAAGAGGGATCGTGATCGGCACACATCTGAAGCGGTGCGGCGGCGTAAGCGACCGCGATTTTGCCGATCTTGACGCGGATCTTGCGGCCCTGAACACCGCTGCGTTCGCCGTGCTGGATGAACAAAAGGGCGAAGAGATGAAGGCCGCCATCCGTGCCGCGGCGGCGGACGGCGACAGCGTCGGCGGCATTTTGGAAACCGCCGTCACGGGCCTGCCCGCCGGGGTGGGCGAGCCGTGGTTCGACACGGTCGAAGGGGTGCTCGCGCACGCGCTGTTCGGCATCCCCGCCGTCAAGGGCGTTTCGTTCGGCGACGGGTTCGGCTGCGCCGACGCGCGCGGCAGCACGTTCAACGACGCGTTCCGCGCCGAAAACGGCGGCGTCGTCACGGCGACCAATCACAACGGCGGCGTCAACGGCGGCATCACGAACGGGATGCCTCTCGTCGTGCAGCTGGCCGTGAAACCCACGCCGTCCATCTACAAAGAACAGAACACCGTCGACCTTGAAAGCGGCGAGAACGCGACGCTCGTCCTCAAGGGGCGCCACGACCCGTGCATCCTGCCGCGCGCCCGCGTTGTGGCGGACAGCGTGACGGCGCTCGCGCTCTGCGATCTGCTGGCGCAGCGGTACGGCACGGATTGGCTCAAAACGGGAGGGGCGTAATGGAATACGGCTGCATCGGTGAAAAACTGCGCCACAGTTTTTCCAAAGAGATCCACGCCCGCATCGGAGCGTACGGCTATGAACTGAAAGAACTGGCGCCGCAGGACGTCGAGGCGTTCCTGCGCGAAAAAGATTTCAAGGGGATCAATGTCACGATCCCTTACAAAGAAACCGTCCTCCCTTATCTTGACGAGATCAGCGACGAGGCCCGCGCCGTCGGCGCGGTCAATACCGTCGTCAACCGGGACGGCAAATTGTGCGGCTACAATACCGACGTTGCGGGTATGACCGCGCTGATCCGCCGCATCGGCGTTTCGCTCGCGGGCAAAAAGGTGCTGGTCACGGGTACGGGCGGCACCTCCAAAACCGCGGTCGCCGTCGCAAAGGCGCTGGGCGCAAGCGAGGTCGTGCGCCTGAGCCGCACCGCCCGCGAGGACGCCGTCACCTACGACCAGGCGGCCGAACGGCACGCGGACGCCGCGTTTTTGATCAACGCGACGCCGTGCGGGATGTTTCCCCATCCGTTTGAAACGCCGTTGGATCTGACGCGCTTCCCGGCGCTGGAGGGTGTTGCGGACGCGGTTTACAACCCCCTGCGCACCAAACTTGTGCTGACAGCGCAATCGCGCGGCCTTGCCGCCGAGGGCGGGCTGTATATGCTCGTCGCGCAGGCGGTCGAATCCGCGCGGCTCTTTTTCGGCAAGCCCTTCGACGAGGGGCTGACGGACGCGATCTTCCGCGACGTGTACCGCGAAAAACGGAACGTTGTGCTGATCGGAATGCCGGGCAGCGGCAAGACCACCGTCGGCAGACTGCTGGCGGAGCGGGCAAATCTCAAGTTTGTGGATACCGACGAGCTGATCCGCCGCCGTGAACGCCGCGAAGTGGCCGCCATCATCCGCGAGCGCGGCGAACGCGAGTTCCGTCAGATCGAGAGCATGGCCGTCTGCGAACTGGCGCTTACCAACGGCAGCGTGATCGCCACCGGCGGCGGCGCGGTGCTGATCCCGAACAACGTGACAGCGCTGAAAATGAACGGCGAGGTCTGGTTTTTGGAGCGCGCGGTCGCGGAACTTAAGCCCACGAGCGACCGGCCGCTGAGTGACAGCCGCGACAAACTGAATGCCCTGTGGGGCGAACGCGAGCCGCTCTACCGCGCCGCGGCAGATTTCGTCGCCCGTGTGACCGACGACCCGGAGGACGCGCTTTCGCAGATCTTAAACGGAGGAAACGCATGAAACTGCTTGTGCTGAACGGCCCGAATTTGAATATGCTCGGCATTCGCGAGCCCGCCATTTACGGGCGCGAGACCTATCAGACCCTTTGTGACCGCGTGCGCGCGCACTGCGCCGAAAAGGGGCTGGAGGTCGAACTCTATCAAAGCAACCACGAGGGCGACTTGATCGACAAAATTCAAGCCGCCTACGGCAACGCCGACGGCATCGTGATCAATCCCGGCGGTTATACGCACACCAGCGTCGCGCTGGCGGACGCGCTCAAGGCCGTCTCGCTGCCGGCGGTGGAGGTGCATCTGTCCGACGTGAACAGCCGCGAACCATTCCGGCAGATCAGTTACGTGCGCGCCGCCTGCCTGAAAACCGTCACGGGGAAAGGGATCGACGGGTATCTGGAAGCCGTCGACTTTCTTGCGAATTATCGGGGAGAAAACCAATGACCGTTACCGTCCGTCCGTTCACCCCGCGCGGGACCGTCACGGCGCCGCCGAGCAAAAGCGCGGCGCACCGCCTGCTGGTCTGCGCCGGCCTTGCCGCGGGTGAGAGCGTGATCGAAAACGTGCCCGCCTGCGAGGACGCGGCCGCCACCCTGCGCTGTCTGACCGCACTTGGGGCCGCCGTCACCCGTGACGGCGCGACCGTGCGCGTGCGGGGTACCGATCCCGCGACGGCGAGAGCCGCCGTGCTGGACTGCGGCGAGAGCGGGAGCACGCTCCGTTTTCTGACCCCGCTGTGTCTTGTCGGCGAAAACGAACAAACGCTGACCGGCAGCCGCAAACTGCTGTCGCGGCCGCTCGCGGTGTACGAAACGCTGTGCCGTGAAAAGGGGCTTGCGTTCCGTCTGACCGACGGGGCGCTGACGGTGAAGGGGCCGCTTTCTTCGGGCGCGTTCACCGTTCCCGGCAACGTCAGCAGCCAGTTTGTCAGCGGCCTGCTGTTTGCGCTTCCGCTGCTTGCGGGCGACAGCACGCTGTCGGTGACCGACCCCGTCGAGAGCCGACCGTATATCGATATGACGCTCGCCGCCCTGCGGCAATTCGGCGTGACCGTCCGCGAAACCGCGCCGAACGCGTGGCTGATCCCCGGCGGGCAGCGATACCGCCCGCAAACCGCGACCGTAGAGGGCGACTGTTCCGGCGCCGCGTTTTTCGAGGCGCTCAACTTTCTCGGGGGGGACGTAACGGTCGCCGGCCTTGCGCCCGACACCCTGCAGGGCGACCGCGTTTTTTCAGCCCTCGCGAAGCGCATCGTTTGCGAACGCGCGCCCGTCGACCTTGCCGACTGCCCCGACCTTGCGCCCGTGCTGTTCGCCGTCGCCGCCGCGAACGGCGGCGGAACGTTCACCGGCACACGCCGCCTTGCCGATAAAGAGAGCGACCGCGCCCGCGTCATGCAGACCGAGCTTGCGAAATTCGGTGCGGCTGTCACGGTGGAAGAAAACCGCGTACGCGTGACCGGCGGTGCTCTGCACGCGCCGACGGAGCCGCTGTGCGGGCACAACGATCACCGCGTCGTAATGGCGCTGGCCGTGCTCGCCTGCAAAACGGGCGGCACGATCGTCGGGGCGGAGGCCGTCGCCAAGAGTTTCCCGAACTTTTTTGAATTGTATTCTTCTCTCGGAACCGAGGTTTTGTCGTATGGAATGGATCAGTAAAAGCAACGTTTTGATCGTGGGTCTTGGCCTGATGGGCGGCAGTTACGCCATGGCGCTCAAGCGTCTGGGCTTTCACGTGACCGCGCTGGACGCCCGTCGCGAGGCGATCGACTATGCGCTGGCGCACGACCTGATTGACCGCGGGGGCACCGAGCCGACGGCCGACCTTGTCGGCGACGCCGACGCGGCGATCTTCGCCCTGTACCCCGGCGTGTTTCTGAAATGGATCGCCGACAATCAGCACCTGCTGCGCGACGGCTGTATGCTCACCGACGTTACCGGCGTCAAGGGCTGCGTCGTGTACGACGTGCAGAAAAAACTGCGCCCGGGCCTTGAGTTCGTGGCGGCGCACCCGATGGCGGGCCGCGAGGTCTACGGCGTGGAAAACGCCGACGATTCCATTTTTCACGGCGCCAACTACATCGTCACCCCGACCGAAAGCAACACTCCCGCCGCCGTGGAGTGGTGCAAGGAACTGGGGCGGCTGCTGGGCTTCCGCCGGGTGTCGGTGCTGTCGCCGGAAGAGCACGACCGCATGATCGGCTTTTTGTCGCAGCTGACGCACTGCATCGCCGTCGCGCTGATGACCTGCAGCGACAACCGGCGGCTGGTGGACTACACCGGCGACTCGTTCCGCGACCTGACGCGCATCGCCCGTATCAACGACGCGATGTGGAGCGAACTGTTCCTGCGCAACCGCGACGCCCTGCTGGAGCAGATGGACACCTTTATCGGCGAGATGACCGAACTGCGCGACCTGCTGGAAGCGGGCGACGAAGAGGGCATGCGCGCCAAAATGCGCCTGTCGACCGAGCGGCGCGCCTGGTTTGACAAATAACGGGTTTCCCCTTTTGGAGGTACTGCTATGAATATGGAATTTGAACGCAAACTCGCCATTCCGATGGAAGTCAAGGAGATGTATCCCCTGGACGGAAAACTCGGCAAACTGTGGGAGGAGCGCGAAGCCGAGATCAAGGCCGTCTTTTCCGGACGCGACGAGCGGCTGGCGCTGATCATCGGCCCCTGCTCCGCCGACAACGAGGACAGCGTAATCGAGTACATCACACGCCTGCGCGACGTGCAGGAGAAGGTGAAGGACCGCCTGCTGATCATCCCGCGCATCTACACCAACAAGCCCCGCACGACGGGCGCCGGCTACAAGGGGATGCTGCACCAGCCGGACCCCTCCGCCAAACCCGATCTGTTCAAAGGGATCGTCGCCATCCGGCAGATCCATATGCGCGCCATCCGCGAAACGGGCTTTATCTGTGCGGATGAAATGCTGTATACCGAGAACCACAAATACCTGGACGACCTGCTCGGCTACGTCGCGGTGGGCGCCCGCTCGGTCGAGGATCAGCAGCACCGCCTGACCGCCAGCGGCATCGAGGTTCCCGTCGGTATGAAAAACCCGACCGGCGGCGATCTGAGCGTGATGATGAACGCCATCACCGCCGCCCAGAGCGGCCACACCTTCACCTACCGCGGGTGGGAGGCACACTCGCAGGGAAACCCCTACGCCCACGCGATCTTGCGCGGCTATATGAACAAGCACGGCGAATCGCTGCCCAACTACCACTACGAGGACCTGCGCCACGTGCTGGAACTCTACGCGGAAAAGCCCTACAGCAACCCCGCGGTCATTATCGACTGCAACCACGCGAACTCGGACAAGAACTATCTCGAACAGGTGCGCATCGCCGAAGAAGTGATGCACAACCGCCGCTACAGCGAAGACTTACGCAAACTCGTCAAGGGATTTATGGTGGAAAGTTACCTCGTGGACGGCGCGCAGAAACCCGGCGGCGTCACCTACGGCCAGTCCATCACCGACCCCTGCCTCGGCTGGGAGAAGACCGAACGCTTCGTTCTCGACCTCGCGGACGGGGTATAAAAAGCACGCCTTTACAAACGTGCGGAAGTCGTGGTATACTGACTTTATTCTGAAAAAAGAGAGGACTCACCATGAACGTAACCAACGATATTTTCTACGTCGGCGTGAACGATCACGTCATCGACCTGTTTGAAGGGCAGTACGTCGTGCCGAACGGCATGGCCTACAACTCCTACCTCATCCGCGACGAGAAGATCGCCGTGATGGACAGCGTGGACGCCAAATTCACCCACGAATGGCTGGACAACGTCGCCGCCGCGCTCGACGGCCGTCAGCCCGACTACCTGATCGTGCAGCACATGGAGCCCGACCATTCCGCCAACGTGGTGAACTTTTTGAAGGTCTACCCCGCCGCGCAGGTCGTCGCTTCCGCCAAGGCGTTCACCATGATGCAGAACTTTTTCGGCACCGATTTCAGCGACCGCCGCGTGGTCGTCGGCGAGGGCGACACCCTGCCGCTCGGCCGCCACACGCTGCACTTCATCACCGCCCCGATGGTCCATTGGCCCGAGGTGCTGATGACCTATGACGAGACCGACAAGGTCCTGTTCTCCGCCGACGGGTTCGGCAAATTCGGCGCGCTTGACGCCGACGAGGACTGGGCGTGCGAGGCCCGCCGCTACTATTTCGGCATCGTGGGCAAATACGGCGCGCAGGTGCAGGCCGTTCTCAAAAAGGCGGCCGCCCTGGACATTGCGGCCATCTGCCCCCTGCACGGCCCGATGCTGACCGAAAACCTGGGCTATTACCTCGATCTGTATAACACCTGGTCCTCCTACGGCGTTGAGAGCGAGGGCGTGATGATCGCCTACACCTCGGTCTACGGCAACACCAAAAAGGCCGTTGACCTGCTGGCGGAAAAACTGCGCGCCAAGGGCTGCCCGAAGGTGGTCGTGACCGACCTCGCCCGCAGCGACATGGCCGAAAACGTGGAGGACGCCTTCCGCTACGGCCGCGTCGTACTGGCGACGACGACCTACAACGCCGATATCTTCCCGTTCATGCGCACGTTTTTGGAGCACCTTGCCGAACGCGGCTGGAAGAACCGCACCGTCGGCCTGATCGAGAACGGCTCGTGGGCGCCGCAGGCCGCGAAGGTCATACGCGCGATCCTGGAACCGCTGAAAAACATCACCTTCACCGAGAGCACCGTTCATATCCACTCCGCATTGAACGACGACAACAAAGAGGAACTGGAAAACCTGGCGAACGAACTGTGCGTCGACTATCTCGCGCAGCAGGATGAGACCGCCGACAAAAACGACCTGTCGGCGCTGTTCAGCATCGGTTACGGCCTGTACGTCGTGACCACCAACGACGGCACCCGTGACAACGGGCTGATCGTCAACACCGTCACCCAGGTGACCAACACGCCCAACCGCGTGGCGGTGACCGTCAACAAAGAGAACTATTCGTGCCACGTCATCGGGCAGACGGGAAAAATGAACGTCAACTGCCTGTCGACCGAGGCGCCCTTCAGCGTGTTTGAGCGCTTCGGCTTCCAAAGCGGGCGCGCCGTTGACAAGTTCGCGGGCGTCGAGGTGCTGCGATCCGACAACGGGCTTGTGTTTTTGCCGAAATACATCAACGCGATGCTGTCGCTCAAGGTCGAGGACAGCGTCGACCTGGGCACGCACGTGATGTTCATCTGTGCGGTCACCGAGGCGCGCGTGCTGAGCAAGGCCGACACTATGACCTACACCTACTACCAAAAGAACGTCAAACCGAAACCCGAGACCGAGGGCAAAAAAGGCTGGGTCTGCAAGATTTGCGGCTACGTATACGAGGGCGACGAACTGCCGGACGATTTCATCTGCCCGCTGTGCAAGCACCCCGCCTCCGACTTCGAGAAGATTCAGTAACAGTCGGCGCACACGCCGAAATGAAATATTGCTGTCGCAATATGAAATAATCTGCTGCGCAGATCGTGAAATATCTCGCTGCACTCGATATGAAATAAATCCACAACACGCCGTAGGCGTATTGTGGATTTGTTGCTTTCACGACCGAAGGTCGTCCTTCACGCGCCGCAGGCGCATTTCATTGCGAAGCAATTTCATGTTCCGAAGGAACATTTCATGAATCCGCAAGGATTCATTTCATTGAGCGACCGCAGGCCGCTCTGTTATTCGAGCGCCTTCGCGCAGTCCTCCAGCAGTTCGGTGATCTTAAGATGCTGGGGGCAGGCGTTTTCGCACTGGCCGCACTTGACGCAATCGCTCGCCTTGCCGCCCGCGGCGGTGGCGGCGGCGTAAGCGGCGCCCGCCTCCTCTAACCGTCCGCTGCCCAGCCGCAGATTCATGGCGGCGAACACGTCGGGGATGGCGATCTGCTGCGGACAGCCCTCGGTGCAGTAATGGCACGCGGTGCAGGGAATGGTCTTGCTGGCGCCCATCAGTTCCTGTGCCTTGCGCAGAACGGCGCGTTCGCCCTCGTCAAGCGGCTTGAAGTCGGTCATATACGACAGGTTGTCGCGCATCTGCTCCAGATTCGACATGCCCGACAGCACCACCAGCACGCCGTCGAGCGAGGCGGCGAAGCGGATGGCCCACGAAGCGAAACTCGCGTCGGGCGCGGCCTGTTTGAGCAAGGCCTGAACGTCCTCGGGCGGTTTGGCGAGGATGCCGCCCTTGACGGGCTCCATGATCACGATCTGTTTGCCGTGGGCGCGGGCGACCTCGTAATTGCGGCGGGACTGCACCTTGGGGCTCTCCCAGTCCGCATAGTTGATCTGCAGTTGAACGAAATCCACCTCGGGGTGGTCGGTCAGCAGTTTGTCGAGCAGTTCGGGCGCGTCGTGGAACGAAAACCCGACGTGACGGAGCGTGCCGTCGGCCTTTTTCTCGCGGACGAAGTCCCACAGGCCGTATTTTTCGTACTTGTCGACGTTGCCCGCCGTCAGGGCGTGCAGCAGATAGTAATCGAAATACCCCGCTCCGGTGCGGCTCAAACTGGTCTCGAGTTCGCGTTTGGCGAACTTGACCGTCGGCGCCACGCTGACGTTCAGTTTGGTCGCGAGGGTGTAGGCGTCGCGCGGGTGGCGGTCGACCAGCGCTTTTTTCGTCGCGGTCTCGCTGCCGATATAGACGTAGGCGGTATCAAAATAGGTAAAGCCGGCGTCCAAAAACAGATCGACCATCTGCTTGGTCTGCTCCACGTCGATCACAACGCCCTTTTTGGGCAGGCGCATCAGCCCGAAGCCGAGTTTTTTGGGTTCCATGAGTTTCTCTCCTTTACGAATACGATCGGCGGGCGATTCAGTTCTCGTCTTCCAGAACGCGTTCGCCTTTCAGTTCCTGCATGGTGACTTGCTCCTTCGGATACTGGGTGGTGTACTTTTCCTGATAATAACTCTCTTTGGTATAGGTCAGTTTGCCGGCGGCGTCCACGTTCAGAACGGTGCAGCCGCGCTGTGAGCCGAGCTTGAAGATGCCGGGATAGGCGAGGTAGTCGACGCTCATGCCGTAACTGAGGATGATGCCCTTATACTTCAGCGCGATGTTGTTGAGGTGGTCGTGGCCGAAGAAGACGGTGTCGGTCGAGCCGAGCTCCAGCGCGGTCTCAAAGAGGTCGTCCTCGTGAATGCCGCTGTAGATCTGCTTTTTGCCCTCGCCGACGTACCCGTCGAGGTACTGGACGTTCTCGGTATCCTGGAAGCCGTTGTCATAATACTCGTACCAGGCGTCCTTGCACTCGGTCAGCGGAATGTGGAAGAAGAGCGAGGTCGGCACCTTGCCCAACTGACCGTAGGCCGCGGCCTTGTCGGTGCCCAGTTTTTTGACGGTCTCGGCATTCTCGGCCTGCAGGCCCTCGACGACGGACTTATACCACGCGACCTGGTTCTCGTGGATGTTGTCGTATTTCCAGAAAACGCCGAACACGTCGCCGTCCACGTAGGAGTGGCTGTCAAGCAGGATCAGCGCGCGGGTGATGAGCCCGTCGCGGTTCACCACGCGAAAGACCTGGTTGCCCACGCCGTCGACGTCCGCCGGGCCCTTCTGCAGCAGGCAGTGCGGATAGTCGCCGCTGCTGTAAAAGTCGGCGATCTGATCGCGGCTGAAGTAACTGTAACTCTCGGTATCATGGTTGCCGAAGGCGATGGTCCAGTACACGCCCAGATTTTCCATCAGTTCGGCAAAGATCTTGGCGCCGCTCTTGTTGTTGAAGGTGCCCGCCTGGAAGGGAACGGGGTAGGCGACGTCGCCGGTCACGATGACGAAATCGGGCTTTTCGGCGGTGATCATCGCGGCCACGGCGTTGATGGCCATGCCGTCCTTCTTGATGGACATCCAGCCGCCGCCGATGTGCACGTCGGTCAGCTGCAGCACCTTCAGGCCGTTGTCGGCGTGGATATTCCACACGCCGTCGCCGATGTTCTCAAACTCGGGCGCGCTGACGTCCACCGCGCGGAACGAGGCGGCGCGTTTGCTGCTGGCCGACAGGCCGATCAGCGTGATGACCGTCGTCACACCGACGAAGAGCACGATCAGCGCCAGCAACGCGCAAAAGAACTTGCGGACGCGGTGCTTTTTCTGCTTCTTTTTGCCGGTTTCGACGGGTTCGGTTTCGGGGATTTGGGTTTTGGTCGTTTCGTTCATTTGGTGATTCCTCCTGTGGAAAGATACAGAGCGGCGCCGAGCCGCCCGGACAGTTGTTCTTCAAGCGCCGGCAGAACCGTGGCCGCGCTTCCGGGGTCGCGCAGCGTCACGTCGGCGGTGAACACGCGCCGCGCGCCGTAGCCGTGGCATTGTACGTTTGTGACGGCCGCCACGCCGTCGGCTTGTTGCAGAATAGCGCGGGCTTCGTCGCAAAGGGCGTCGTCCCGCCGGCCGAGCAGTTTGCCGCCCGCCCTGCGCAGGGCGCGCGCGCCGCTCCACAGCGTTACGCCCGCGGCGAGCAGACCCGCGACGGCGTCGACCGCGTAGCCCAGACTGACGGTCAGCGTAAAGGTCAGCACCAGGCACGCGCTGACGGCGCTGTCGGCAAAGCCGTCGACGGCGACGGTGCGCAGTACGTCGGACCCGATTTTACGGTTCGCGGCGCGAAGCGCCAGCGACATACCGAGTTTGATGAGCGTCCCCGCGACGAGCACGGCCGCGTAGCGCACGGTGAACCACACGGGAACGGGGTACAGCAGGCGCTGCAGCGACGAGTAGGCGAACGCGAGGCCCGTCGCGACGATGGCGACCGAGAGCACGCCCTCGGACAAATCTTCGGCGCGCCCCATTCC
The DNA here is from genome assembly GCA_902796315.1 of Oscillospiraceae bacterium. GTDB lineage: Bacteria > Bacillota > Clostridia > Oscillospirales > Acutalibacteraceae > DTU089. Next base: position 11,541 of record CADBON010000006.1, read on the forward strand.
GTAGGGATAGCGCGCGGACGGCGGGCGGGCGGCCGCCCAAAATCCGAATGCGGCGGCGCCGCAGAGCAAAAAGTCCGCCAGACTGTTGAGCGAGTCAAGATAGATGGCAATGCTGTTGGAGGAAACGGCCACCCACAGTTTGCCCAAAAACAGACAGAGGTTGCCCGCGCTCATCAGCAGGCCGGCCGTGATCTTCTGTTTGATGGCCGCTCACCTCCCCGGTCGTAAGTTTGTCAGTAAACCGTCACGTCGCCGAGCGTTTTCAGCCCCTTGAGGAACGCCTCCGCCGAGTCGCGGTCGGCGGTCTTGGTCAGCACGGCGTAGCGGCGCCCGCCCTCCGTGAGCAGGTACTTGCCCGCATAGGGATAGGCGGCGGTGTGCAAAAAGCCCTCGACGCGGACCGCGGGCACGTTCAGCAGATTCACGATGATCACGCTCTCGGACGCGGCCACCTCGTACAGCGCGGCGGCAAATTCGACGGAAAGTTCCGCTTCCGGCACCTGATCGCCGTTGAACAGGTCGACAAAGATCAGGTTGCGCTTCGGTTCGGGGTTCGCGGGCAGATAGCGAAACGCGTCGTCGCACAGCAGCGTGAAGCGGTCGCCCATCTGGTCCAGCAGAAAGTACCGCTCCGCCAGCTGCACGAAGTGTTCGCTGTACTCGACGCCCGTGATCCTGCAATCCGCAAAACTCAGCGCGAGAAAGCGCGGATAGGCGCAGCCGGCGCAGCCCAGCACGAGCGCCTGGTGCATCGGGTGGTCGGCCGCCCACAGGTCGGCGATCTTTTGCGGAAGGTCGAACACCGGCTGATGCCGGTACTTCGGGTTGAGAAAGATGGCGCTATGGGTGTACTGCAACCCGTGCTCTTTCAGGCAGAGAGCGCGCTGCGAGCGGTACTGCGGCAAAATGCTGGTACGCTCCAGCACGGCGTAGGGGACGCCGTCCTCGGTAAACTCCTCCAGCACGTTGACCTTGATCAACAGACGGCGCAGTCTGTTGTGAATACTCATACCCTGCACATCCCGTTCCTGTATTTTTTTCAGTATAGCATATCCGCCGCCGTTTTGTAAATGCCCTTTCCGCAGCGCGGACGTTTTTTTCGCACGGCGCGCAGAAATCTTGCCGAAGGGTTTGCATTTTTTCCCAAAGTGTAGTATAATGATTTTGATTTCGGGCAAAGCGCGGCGTTTTGCTCCCTCGCCCGAAAAATGTTATTGCAGAGAAGTGAGTGTGATTTTCATGAAACAGATCGACCTGAGCCGCTACGGCATTACCGACGTAAAGGAAATCGTCTACAACCCCTCGTACGAAAAGTTGTTTGAAGAAGAAACGAAGCCCGAACTGACCGGCTTCGACGTCGGCCAGGTCAGCGAGCTGGGCGCCGTCAACGTCATGACGGGCATCTACACCGGCCGTTCGCCCAAAGACAAATTCCTGGTGATGGACGAAACGTCGAAAGACACCGTCTGGTGGACCAGCGAAGAGTACCCCAACGACAACAAGCCCGTCTCGAAAGAGACGTGGAAGGCGTGCAAGGACCTTGCCGTCAAAGAACTCAGCGGCAAAAAACTGTACGTCGTCGACGCTTTTTGCGGCGCCAACAAAGACACCCGCATGGCCATCCGCTTCATTATGGAAGTGGCCTGGCAGGCGCACTTTATCCGCAATATGTTCATCAAGCCCACCGACGAGGAGCTTGAGACCTTTGAGCCCGACTTCGTCGCGTTCAACGCCAGCAAGGCGAAGGTCGACAATTATCAGGAACTCGGCCTGCACAGCGAGACGGCCGTCATCTTCAACCTCACCGACCGCGAGCAGGTCATTCTGAACACCTGGTACGGCGGCGAGATGAAAAAGGGTATGTTCTCGATGATGAACTACTACCTGCCGCTGAAGGGCATCGCCGCGATGCACTGCTCCGCCAACACCGACCTGAACGGCGAAAACACCGCCATCTTCTTCGGTCTGAGCGGCACGGGCAAGACCACCCTTTCCACCGACCCGAAGCGCCTGCTGATCGGCGACGACGAGCACGGCTGGGACGACAAGGGCGTGTTCAACTTCGAGGGCGGCTGCTACGCCAAGGTCATCAACCTTGACAAGGACGCCGAGCCCGACATCTACAACGCCATCAAGCGCAACGCCCTGCTTGAGAACGTCACCCTCGACGAGAACGGCAAGATCGATTTCGCCGACAAGAGCGTGACCGAGAACACCCGCGTTTCGTACCCGATCGATCACATTCAGAACATCGTCCGCCCGATTTCCGCCGCCCCCGCCGCCAAGAGCGTTATCTTCCTGTCGGCCGACGCGTTCGGCGTGCTGCCGCCGGTCTCCATTCTGACCCCCGAGCAGACGCAGTACTATTTCCTGAGCGGCTTCACCGCGAAACTGGCGGGCACCGAGCGCGGCATCACCGAGCCCACGCCCACCTTCTCGGCTTGCTTCGGTCAGGCCTTCCTGGAACTGCACCCGACCAAGTACGCCTATGAACTGGTCCGCAAGATGAAAGCGAGCGGCGCCAAGGCCTATCTCGTCAACACCGGCTGGAACGGCACCGGCAAGCGCATCTCCATCAAAGATACCCGCGGCATCATCGACGCCATCCTCAACGGCAGCATCAACAACGCCCCGACCAAAATGCTGCCCATCTTTAATCTGGAGATCCCCACCGAGCTCGCGGGCGTCGCGACCGAGATCCTGGATCCGCGCGACACCTACGCCGACCCGTCCGTGTGGGATGAAAAGGCCAAGGACCTCGCCGGCCGCTTCATCAAGAACTTCAAGAAGTACGAAAACAACGACGCCGGCAAGGCGCTCGTCCCCGCCGGCCCGCATCTGGACTGACGGTCACAAACCGTAATACGAAACGGCGTCCCTAAAGGGGGCGCCGTTTTTCATTCGGCGCACAGATGAAGTAACAGGAATCTAATCAAATTTGTTGAACAATTTATCTGAGTCCTATTTTACGGATATACAAAAGACTAAAATGGTGTTATAATACTCACAATTTGAAAACCACTCGAGGTAAAGCTATGAACAAAGAAAAACACTTTCTAACAGAAAATTCCACGCTCATGGCAGAATGGGATTGGGAGAAGAATAAAACCTCTCCCGATCAATATACTCTTGGCTCAAATCAAAAAGTTTGGTGGAAATGTCCGGAAGGTCATAGTTATGAAGCCAAAATTGGCGGCCGTACATACCTCGGCAGAGGTTGTCCGTATTGTTCCGGTCAAAAGGTTTTAAAAGGTTATAACGACCTTGAAACGTGGTGTAAAAATAATGGCCGGGAAGATTTATTAAGGGAGTGGGATTGCGATAAGAACGCGTTAAGCCCATCTCAGGTTACGGCTCACAATAATAAGAGGGTTTGGTGGAAATGTGCGTTAGGGCATGAGTGGAATTGTACAATTGGTGAAAGAACCTCAAAACGAAGGCCTTCGGGGTGCCCATATTGCAGTAATCCCCCAAAAAGGATTCTAGTTGGCTTTAATGACTTTGAATCTTGGTGCTTAAAAAACAACAAAGAAAACCTGTTAAGAGAATGGAACGAAAAAAGAAACATAGACATTACACCACAAGAGATTTCATATGGATCTGGAAAAAGAGTGTGGTGGAAATGTAGCAAGGGGCACGAATGGTGTGTTTCGGTTGCTAATCGTGTTCAAGGAACAGGTTGCCCTATATGCGCCCGAACACAAACTTCATTCCCGGAACAAGCAATTGCATTTTATCTTTCAAAATCGTTTGAGGTTTTGCAGCGGTACAGCATCAGCGGTTATGAGATAGATGTATTTTTAAAAAAACACAACATTGGAATCGAATATGACGGCTTGTTCTTTCATCCCGAAACCAAGTCAAAACGCGAAAAAGATAAAGATCTCTTCTTTAAAAAGCAGGGCATTACACTTGTGCGCATTAAAGAAAACAAACTAAAAAATGGCATTGAGGGCAACACAATATTCTTTGTGCCAAGAAAGTCTAATTATCTTGATGAAAGTTTCAATGGTTTATTGTACACTTTAGTCAACTTCTTAAGTGGGTTAACGGGAACAATAATTGACCTTGATATTGATATTATAAGAGATGACCTTGTAATCCGCGAACACTATGCTTCTGTTCTTAAGAACAATAGCTTTGCTGCGGTTTTTCCTGAACTTGTTTCAGAATGGGATATCGAAAAGAACAACGGAATGACGCCGGACAGTTTTTCTGCCAATGCTCATACAAAAGTTTGGTGGAAATGTAAAAACGGCCATAGTTGGCAAGCGGCCATTTCAAGCCGTAGCAGAAAACTCGGCTGCCCTTATTGCGCCGGGCAAAGGTCTGTTGTGGGTGAGAATGATTTTGAATCTTGGTGTAAAGAAAACAGACCACACTTGCTATCAGAGTGGGATCAAAGGAAAAACAAATTGAAACCGTCTGAAATCCCAAAATCATATAACAAAAAAGTCTGGTGGATATGTTCGTGCGGCCATGAATGGGAGGCAACTGTTGCAAATAGGGTTAACGGCACAAATTGTCCTGTTTGCAATACCGGCAGAAATACTTTAACGAGAACAACACTTGCTGATTGGTGCAAAGAGAATGACCGGGAACAACTTTTAGCCGAATGGGACTATGAAAAAAACGGCGCTTTGACACCTGATAATGTAACAAAAGGAAGCCATAAAAAAGTTTGGTGGAAATGTGCTAACGGACACGAATGGAAAGCGCAAATCAAAAGCCGAACATATAATCATGGGTGCCCATACTGCTCTGACACAAACAAGAGAGCGCAAGTGGGAAAAAATGATTTGGCAACTTGGTGTAAGAAAAACGACAAGCAATACATACTTGACGAATGGGATTACGCCGCAAATGATGGGTTAACCCCCGAAATGTTTACTTTTGGCAGTCATAAACGCATCAATTGGAAATGCAAGAACGGACACAAATGGAGCTCTGTAATTAAGGAGCGCACTAAATACAGAGGCAACATGTGCCCGGAATGTAAAAAGAAATAAAAATGAAACTATTATTTGGCGAAAGGACGTGAACAGTGTCTATCGTTAAGAAAGGCGAGCAGGAAGCTTTTGAAATTTTGGAAAATATTATCGGCATACCAATGGACAAAGAATACTGCGACGATAATTCAGAAGCCAAGATGCCGGATTTCAAAACACAAACCGGTATCTTTGTGGAAGTCACGCATACTCACCACAATCTCAATAGTAGCAAACCCAATAAATTCAGTTCAAAGAGTGACGAAGAAAAACTTCAAACGCTTTCTAAAGCTTGGGCTTCTCGTGAAAGAATTGTGAATCTAGATTATGAGCGTACTGCTGATGGTGAACTGACTCCCGATGATCAAGAACTCTTTAAAAAAGATGTTGTGGCGGTAAAGAATACGTTTGGTTTCGATTGCTCCAAGGGTAAATATACTAAAAAACACGAATGGTGCGATTGCCCCACGGCGGTGTTCTCCGCAGATAATATTCTTAAGGACGTTGAAGACAAAAGCAAGAATTATTTTGAAAAATTTCAACACACCCAAGAAAAGATTTCTCTTTTTGTGTTCGCAATTAAAGAAGAAATTGACGATGTTGAGGGTTTATATAAACAACGACACCTCAATGGAGCTACGACGGTGTTTTTTCGACGGATATTATCCTCAATTTTCAAAACGGTGTACATTTGCGAATACGACCTTATCGCTCAAAAATACAACACAACAAACCCGAGAATAATAGTGCTAGATAGGATTAGTGATACATCCATCAATTACAGAACAATCAACTGATTCTGAAATCGGTTGCGCTTGAGGAGCGTTTGCCTCTGCCCGTGTGTTTTCATTCGTCGGGCGACGATTTTTTCTCTTGCAAAACACGGGGCAATTCGCTACAATGGGTTTATAGGGCTTTGCCCCAGTACCGATAAAGGAGATGCTCGTATGGCAGAAAAATATTTCTGTGCCAAGACCCTGCCCGACGGAACGCGCAAACTGCACTACCCGCACACCATTCTGACCGGGTTCGGCTTTTTGGCAAGTTCCATCGCCTGGGCCATTTATGACCCGTATATCACCAAGATCCTCAACAAACTGTTGAACGAGAGCGCCGTCGTTACCGCGTGGAGCCAAAAACTCAACGAGTTGTTCCCCGCGCTGGCGAAGTTCGCCGAGGCCAACGGCGAGAACGTCACCGGCGTCGCCGGCGGCATCACGCTGGTGCCGCTGTTCATCGGCATCATTATGACGTTCGACAACATTTTCGGCGTCATCTTTCAGCCGACCTTCGGCAAACTCAGCGACAACACGCACAGCCGTTTCGGCAAGCGCCGCCCGTTCGTGATCTACGGCGCGCCCGTGTCGGCGCTGCTGTTTGCGATCATCCCGCTGGTCGCGCTCAAACTCGGCTCGCTGCCGCTGACGATGCTGTTCATCATCCTGTTCGTGTTCGTCATGTCGCTGTGGCGCGCCCCCGTCGTGGCGCTGATGCCCGACCTCACGCCCAACAACCTGCGCAGTGAGGGCAACTCGGTCATCAACCTGATGGGCGGCCTGGGCGGCGCTGTCGGCCTTTTCGCCGGCACCATCGTCACCGCGCTGTACTGCGCCGCCACCGGCGCCGACTCCAAGGCGGCGGACTGGAACGAGTTCCGCGTGTTCCCGTACGTCTTTTTGCTCGGCGCGCTTGTGATGGTCGCGGGCATGCTGGTCGTTCTGTTCTTCGTCAAAGAACCCGACAGCCGGCTCAAAACCGTCGCCGACGCGAAAATGGCCGCCGATGAAGCGGCGACCCGCAAGGCCGAAAAAGAGGCCGCCAAAGCCGAAAAAGCCGCGCGCAAGGCGGAAAAACTCAGCAAGAGCGAGCGCCGCAGTCTGATCTTTATGCTGGCCGGTCTGTTCTTCCTGTTCTGCGGTACGAACGCCGTGACCACCTTCTTTGCCCTGTTCGCCGCCGAGATCCTGCACAAGACCACGGCGCAGGCGACCATTATGACCACGGCCTTTGCCGCGGCGAGCGCGCTGGCGGCCATCCCCGCGGGCTGGCTCGGCAAAAAGATCGGCCGCAAAAAGACCATCCTCACCGGCCTGACCATCTTCATCGTCGCCTTCGGCGCATATCTGATCGCGCAGAAAGCCGGCGTGGACGCGCTCAGCGGCGTGTTCATCTGGATCGCGCTGATTTTCGGCGGAGCGGCCAATATGTTCATCACGGTCAACACCCTGCCGCTGGTGCTTGAGATCGGCGGCAACGACAAAGTCGGCACCTTTACCGGCTATTACTACACCGCCACCTTCTCGGCGCAGATCGCCACGCCCATCGTCTACGGCGTGGTGCGGATGTTCACGGGCACGTATATGTCGCTCTTTTACTACTGCCCGGTGGCGTTCGTGCTGTCGCTGCTGTGCATCCTCGCGGTCAAGCACGGCGAGGCCGTACCGGACGAGATCGTCGAAAAGGTCCGCATGGAAAACGAAGACTAATACCGTTTCGGCGCGGTGCAACAAGAACGGTTTTTCGTTTCGTTTGGCCGCGCCGAAAATGAATTGCGCCTGACGGCGCGTGAATTGACCTTCGGTCATGAATTGCACTGCGTGCGTGAATTGCCCTGCGGGGCATGAAGCGCAATTCAATTCACGGAGCACAGCGAGAAATCATGCGCGAAGCGCAAATCATGACGGCGCAGCCGTCAAATCATAAAAACGCAAGCCGAGACACGCGCTGCTTTCGTCTGTCTCGGCTTGTTTTTTGTTCCCTCGCGAATTTTGCTTTTTTTCTGTACATTATATTAAAGTTATGATATAATAAGGTGAACTTTTGCGGGCCTGCCCGCTACAGGAGGGTGTTTCACTTGAGCAAAAAAAAGAAAGGGCTCGGTCTGAACTACAAGCGCACCGCGCTGATCGGTTTCGGGTTCATGGGCTGCATGGTACTGTGGTCCGTTTACAACTCCTACGTTCCGGTCATTCTGCGCGGCAAACTGTTTGAGGCCGGCGCCGACACGTTCTTCAATTCCCATCCGCTGTTCAGTTGGGTGTCGGTCGCGCTGATCGTCAACGCGATCATGACCATCGACAACATCTTCGGCGTGATCTTCCAGCCCTATTTCGGCAAACGGAGCGACGCCACACACTCCAAGATGGGCAAGCGTATGCCGTTCATCATCACCTGCCTGCCGATCTGCGCGCTGTTCTTCTGCTTTATTCCCGTGGCGGCGACCGTGCGCAGCGTGGGCCTGAGCATTCTGCTGATGATGAGCGTCATCATCTTGTTCAACTTCACCATGAGCATCTGGCGTTCGCCCGTCGTTTCGCTGATGCCCGACTTCACGCCCTCGTCGCTGCAGAGCGACGCCAACGCCGTCATCAACATCATGGGCGGCATCGGCCAGATGCTGGGCTTCGTCATCGGCACCATTTCCGCGGCGCTGGTGGGCCTGTTCGGCTTTGCGCAGCTCAGCGGCGCGCTGAAGGCCAAGACCAACGACCTGGGGCAGATCATTGACAAAGAGACCGGCGCACTGGTGCTGGACGCCGCGGGCAACCCGCAGTACGTCAACTACACGCCCGTTTTCGTCGTGACCGCGCTGATCTCGGTCGTGTGCCTGGTGATCCTGGTCATCTTCTATAAACGCAACAAAAAGTACGACCTGAGCGCCAACGTCGATTACACCGCGACCCAGGGCGAAGAAAAGAAAAAGATCAAGATCAAAAACCTGCCGATCTCCAAAGAGGAAAAGCGCAGTCTGATCACGATGCTCGCCGCCCTGTTCCTGATCAACAACGCGACCGAGGCCATCGTGCCCAACTTCACGAACTTCGCCAACAGCACCCTGCACGTGGCGCCCATTTACTCGACGCTGATGATGGCGGTCTTTGCCGTCTCGCTGGCGCTGTTCGGCATCCCCGCCGGTATGATGGGCCGCAAGCTCGGCCGTAAAAAGACGATCATGATCGGCCTGATCGCCATCGTCGCCATGTTCGGCGTGTATCTGGCCGTGTCGCAGATCATCCCCGCCAAGGCGGACGGTTCCGTCAACACCTTCACCTGGGTCATTCTGTGGATCGCCATCGTCGTCGGCGGCGCCGCGGTCGGCTGCGTCAATATCAACACCCTGCCGCTGGTGCTGGCCATCGGCAGCCGCGAGTACGTGGGCACCTTCACGGGCTATTACTACACGGCGACCTTCTCCGCCGCCGTTACCGGCCCCATCCTGTGCGGTCTGGTCATCGGCCTGTTCAACGAAGATTACAACTATATGTTCCTGTTCTGCGCGGTGATGTTCGCGCTCGGGCTGATCGTCGTTTCGCGCGTGCGCCACGGCGAGACGCAGATCACCGAAGAAGAACTGGCACAGATCCGTATGGAAAACGAAGATTAACACGCAAACGGGGCAGCGGCGGACCGCCGTCGCTGCCCTTTTTTCTGCTTTTCGGGAGGGATGGCAATGCGGGAATTCTTGCCGGTCTGGGGACCGTACTCCAAAAAATATCTCGGTCTGTCGCGGGTGATCGAATCGCTGCGCGGCGTCGGCGCACGGTTTGATCTCACGGTGCATCCCACGCTGTGGAACAGCGCCTTTCCCGTACCGAACGCCACCTACCCGAGCGGCTGTCATCTGTGGCGCTGTGCGCCGGATTACGGCTTTTTTGAACTGCGGTACGAACTGCTGTGGAAAGACGAGGTCTACGCCGACGTCTCGTTTTCACGCATCGGTGAAAACACCACGCTGGTGCGCGCCGCCTTTACCAACAACACCGACCTCACCCAGCACGCGGTGCTGAACTTCTTTTCGTCGCTGGAGTTTCCCTTCCCCGCAGAGGTCACGGTCGACCTGCCCGACGGCGGGCGGCTGATCGGTGCGGAGCAGTACGCCGATTGCGCCTACGCAAAACCCCGCCCGTGGGACACCGAGGTACCCGACGGCAATTTCCGCGGCTGTTTCCGCGATGGCGCGTTTCTTGACGGCACCGGCTTCGGCGACCGCGTGGACCACGCGCACGTCAAGTTTTACGGCTTCCGCCCCTTCGGGTGCGAAGCGGGCGACCGCGTGCGGTATGATTTCACCGCCGCCTGCGACGACCCGGTGCTGGTGCTGCGCTACCGCACCGTGACCGACGGGGACGCGCGCTTTTCGCTGAACGGGCAAAGCGTCACCCTGCCGCACAGCGACGAGCTGACGCTCTGCGAACTGCCGTACGCCGCCGACCCCGACTTTGTCAGCGAAGGCGGCGCGGGGGTGGAGTTCGACTTCCTCGCCGCCGTGCCGCGCGGCACGACCGTGACCGTCGGCAAGCGCGACTTTGCGACGGTGCCTGAGGTCCGCGTCGCCCCGAAGGGGCGCGGTGTGGAAACGGCGCTCGCCTACCCCTATGACGGCTGCCGCTTTTATCTGCTGACGCACCGCGGCGATACCCGCCAACGCGCGCTTGACAGCGGCTGTCTGGAGGACGCCCTGCCCAACCGCCTGAGCAACGGCGATGTCACCTTTGACCAACTGGCCGAGACCTTTTCGCGCTCGTTCCGCAACAAACACAGCGATCCCGGCCATTTTGAAGTGACGCTGCTGCCGACGGTGGAACTGCCGCCGCACGCGACCCGGATCGAGTACGCGGTGATTTCCGAAACGCCGTTCGACCCGCTGACCGACGGGGAATACGAAGCGCTGTATGAGAAGGCCGCCGCGACTGCGGACGCACAAACGCTCAACGCCGCGGGTGCGCCGTTCGCCTTTTCGAGCGGTCTGCTGCGCACGACGCTGCTGATGAACGCGGTCTATCCCGTTTACCGCCACGGCGAGAACGTCATCCACCACACCCCCGGCAAACGGTGGGATTCATTCTACACCTGGGACAGCGGCATCATCGGCCTGGGGCTTCTGGAGATCGCGCCCGCTCTCTGCCGCCGCAACCTCGAACTTTACCTCGCCGAAGCCGAGGACAAGGATTTTGCCTTCGTCCTGCACGGCTCGCTGGTGCCCACGCAGTTCGCCGCCTATCACGAACTGCTCAAACGCGCCCCAAACAAGCGCGACTACGACGACCTGTACCCGAAGATGAAGCGGTACTACGAGTTTTTGCAGGGCCGCGAGGGGTCGTCGAGTTTTGACCGGCTCGGCTGCGGTCTGCTGACCGCCTACGACTACTGGTACTCCTGCTCGGGCATGGACGATTACCCCGCGCAGAGCGAGATGATCCGCCGCGGGGCGGAGGAATTTTCCGCGCCCTGCCTGACGACGGCGCAGGTCGTGCGCTGTGCGAAAATCATGAAACAGATCGCCGTCTTTCTCGGCAAGGCCGACGACGCGGCGGTGTATGACGCGGATATCGCCCGCGGCGCCGCGGCGCTCAACACGCTGGCGTGGGACGAGGAGAGCGGCTATTACGGCTACGTTCTGACCGACGGCGAGCCGCATCTGATGCGCACCGCCGATGGCGAGAACTTCGACAAGGGCTTTGACGGGCTGTACCCGCTTGTGGCGGGCGTCGCGCCGCCCGAACGCCGGCGCCGCCTGCTTGAACACCTGAAAAGTCCCGACGAGATCTGGACGCAGGCGGGTCTGTCGGCGGTGGACCGCACCGCCTCGTACGCCCGCGACGACGGCTACTGGAACGGCAACGTGTGGATGAGCCACCAGTGGTATTTCTGGAAGACCCTGCTGGATCTCGGCGAGGCGGATTTCGCTTTTGCCGTCGCCGACCGTGCGCTGCGCGTCTGGAAACAAGAGACGGATTTTTCCTACAACACCTACGAATGTTTCGGCATCCGCACCCTGCGCGGGGGCTGGTTCCACAACTTCGGCGGGCTGAGCGCGCCGATCGCCGTCTGGACGGCCGCCTATGCGAAGCCCGGCACCGTCACCACCGGCTTTGACGTGTGGACCGACCGCCAGACCGCGACGGACGAAAGTGCCGAGATCGTCTTCCGGTACGAGGGCGACTCGCCGCGGTACAATATCCTGATCACGCTGTCGGACAAACGTCGCTATGCCGCGACCCTCGACGGCAGGCCGCTCGACTTTACCGAGCGCGTGCCCGGCTCGCTGACCTTCACGCTGGACGGCGCGGTCAAACAGGGCGTGCTGACGGTGCGCGCCGTCTGAAAAAACGAAATCTTACACGGAAGGCGGTGAAAGAATGGACGAACGGGCTTTGGCGGCGGCACTGCTGGATCAAAGCGAAAAAACGCTGTGCGCCGCGCTCCCGTCGCTGCTGCGCGGCCTGCGGAACCTGCGGCGCGAGCCGCGCGAAGGCGGCTTCGCCACCGACGGCCGCACCTTTTGGTACGACCCTGCCGAGGTCTGCCGCCTGTGGCGCGAAAGCCCCGCCGAGGGCACCCGCGTTCTGCTCCATTCGCTGCTGCACTGCCTGCTGCTGCACCCGTACGAAACAGCGTTCCGCGACCGCAAACTGTGGGACCTTGCCTGCGACGTCTGCGTCGAGGCGCTGGCGGACGACTGGCGTCCGGGCGGCGCCGCGAGCGCGGGCGACGAGTATCGCCGCACCCTGCTTGCGCCGCTGAAAGCGCGCGTGAAGCACCTTTCCGCCGAAAACCTCTACTACGCCTTTCGCGACGACCCCTCGCTTGCCGACCTGCCCGCTTCCGCCTTTGCGCGCGACGGTCACGGCGACTGGCTCTTTGGCGGGCGCGCGCACTTCGCCGCCGGCGAAAGCAACGAGATGACCGCCGCGACCGAATCCATTTACCAGATCGCCTCGGACCGGACGGGCGACACCGAGCGCACGGGAAAGCGCACCGACAATGACGTTGTCAACTCCGCCGCCGAAAGTGACGAAGAAGCGTGGAAAAAGATCACCGCGCAGACCCTTGCCGATATGGGCGCGTCGTCGCGGTACGGCGCGACGGGCGGGCTTGACACGGTCATACTGGGCGCCGCCGTGCGCGAAAAGGGCAACTACGAGCGCTTTTTGCGCCGCTTCCTCGCCGTGGCCGAGACCCCCGAGCCCAGCGACGAGGCGTTCGACTACATCTTTTACACCTACGGCCTGAAGCTGTACGGCAATATGCCCATCATCGAACCGCTTGAAAGCACCGAGAACCCCCGTCTGCGGCGGCTGTTCATCGCCATTGATACCAGCGGTTCGGTCCGCGGCGAAACGGTGCGCGCCTTTGTGGAAAAGACCTGCGGCATTTTGCGCACGTCGGGCTTTTACAGCGGCAACACGCTCGTCACGGTCTATCAGTGCGACACCGAGATCCGCGACGTGGCCGAGATCCGCACCCCCGACGACCTGGAACGGTACGCCGAGAACGTCACCCTGCGCGGGTTCGGCGGTACCGACTTCCGCCCGGTGTTCGACGCCGTGGACGAGGCGTGCCGCGACCTGCGGCGGGGCGAGATGAACGGTCTGCTGTACTTTACGGACGGCGACGGCGAGTACCCCGCAAAAGCGCCGGCCTACCGCACGGTGTTCTTGCTCAGCGACGCCTGTTTTGACCGCCAAAAACTGCCCGCGTGGGCGATCGGCGTACCGCTGGACCGCGCGGAGTTTGCGGAGGGCGCCGTATGAAAAAACCCGTGAACGGCCGCTTGACGCTGCGGTCGAAAAAAGTCGCGTCGTACGCCTGCGCTTTTCGTTCCGACCTGACCGAGGTCACGCTGTCGCCGCGTGTGACGGCGCTCGGTACCGCGGCCTTTCTGACCTGCCGCCGTCTGAGCGCGGTGCGGTTTGAAGAGGGTCTGCGCACCGTCGGCGAAAACGCCTTTTGCAACTGCTCGGACTTGACCGAGGCCGCTCTGCCGCAAAGCGTGGAAACGCTGGGCCCGACGGTCTTTAAGGATTGCGGCCGTCTGGCGAAGGTCACCCTGCCCGAGGGGCTGCGCGAACTGCCCGCCGGCACGTTCGAGAACTGCATCTCGCTGACGGAGATCACCCTGCCCGCCTCGCTGGAAGCCATCGGCGACGACTGTTTCAGCGGCTGTGAGAACCTGACGGCCGTGCAGTTCGGCGACCGACTGAAAACCGTCGGCGAACGCGCGTTCGCGCGGTGCGAATCGCTGACCGCGCTCGCCCTGCCCGTCTCGCTGCAGTCAATCGGCTCCAAGGCGTTTCGCGGGTGCCGCGCGCTGACGAACGTGACCTTTGCCGCGCCGCTTGCCGTGCTGGGCAAGTCTGTCTTTCCGCACCGGGTATGCGAAGAACTGCCCCTGTGCGGCAAGGCGTTCTGCTCGTCGCTGACCGCGGAAAGCGAATTTGACGCCTGCCCCGCCGTGCGCGTGCCCGCGGGGGTGCGCGACCTGGCGCTGGGGTTTGACAAATCGCTGCCCTACTACCTCGCCAAACGCGGCGAGACCTGCCCCGACTTTTTGCTGCTGCCGCCGGACGGCGGGCGGCCCCTCTTCGTCGGGCGCCGCTATTACAGTCACGACGACGGCGACCTGATCGTACAGAACGGCGACCTGCTGCTTGACCGTTACGACGACCAGTTCCCCAAAGCCGAACAGGACGAACGCGCCATTGCCGCGGCCTATCGCCTGGCGGACGGGCGCCCCTGCGGCGCGGCGGCGAAAGCACGGTACGAGGCGGCACTGCAAGACGCGGACGAAGTGCGGCGCGCGGCCGTCTTTGCCGTGGAAATGAACGACGAGGCCGTGCTGGCCCTGCTGCTCGACCGCGGCGCGGCGGAGATCGCGCCCGAACTGTACGCCCTCGCGGTGCGCAA
>CADBON010000007.1 GCA_902796315.1 Oscillospiraceae bacterium
CTCTTGTCGGCGATGAAGAAGATGCGCCGCGAAAAGACTCCCGACTCCATGACCGACGTCCTCCTTAAGGTGGCGGCGGCCCGGCTCCTTGTTCCTGTAGATGTGAAGGACGGGAGGTATTCCCTGAACAGCGTCGCCGACTCGAAAGGCCGCCGCTTCGTGATCGCTTTTTCCGACACGGCATCGTTCGAGATCGGCAAGAAAGACGATGACCAGCAGGCGGTCCTGTCCTCCTTTGAAGACCTGATCAGCGTGTCGCTCGATCCCGCATTCGGCCTGTCGGGTCTGATCATCAATCCCGGCGCCGAAGAAGTGATGTTCGGAAGCGAGCTGCTGAAGATGATAGATGACCAGATGAAGGGCGGCGCCGGTGGCACAGCCGCTGGTGGTGTCGGTGGTGGCGCCGCAGACGGTGCCGGAGCAAACGGCGCGGGGGCTGTCGGCACGGCGGGCAGCGGAGTTGCAGGCGGCGTTGAGACCGGCGGAGCAAACGGCGGTGAGGCGGCAGCTGCTGTGTCAGCAGGTGCTGAGGGCGGAACTGCGCAGGGCGGTGATGGCAGCTCGAAGTCTGCAGTGAACGCGCTGAACGCTTCCGCAGAGTCTAAGAACCACCTGCCTGCGGGAAGGGTGTCGATCGGGCTCCCGAACCGTTATCCCGAGGGGCTTCTCGAGAAGTTTAAGGCATTCTGTGAAGATGATGAGCGGATCCTGAGAGGATGGGCGCTTTTCGCCGTGAATGATGAAGGTGATGCCAGGTGGCTGTTCATCGTAGAGAGCAGGGCCGAGGCGGGCGAGCGCGACTACCAGTTTGAGACGCTGGCGAGGTTTATGACGCCGTATCTTGAGGGCATTGCGCCGGTGGTGCTGGATCTCGCCGACGAAAGGTCGGTGCTGGCGGCGCACGGGAACGAGCCGGTCTTTTCGAGGATGTAGTCTCCGGGGGCAGAAAACGGCGATCGGCCGGCGCTTGTTTATGATACAGATCCGCATGTGCTGTCAAGGCCAAGCCGCATTGGCGGTGGCAGGCCAGCCTTGACAGGCGTTTATGACGGATCTGTTTTAGGGTTGGCAAGCCGGCGGTGCATTTTCGACGGGCTCAGGTCAACGCGCGGCGGTGCGGGCGGATACCGTGTGAAGGTCGGTGATGATATAGAGCATCTTCGCGATCTCGCTCCGTATAACGTTGACCGGCGGCATGTAGATGTCGTCGCCGCACAGGATCAGGAGTTCGCGGCCGATGTAGATGCCGCCCATGAGATAATCCTTCAGCTTGAACTTATTGTCGTCGACGTACCGCTCGTCCCTGAGGCGGCCGAGGTACTCGATGAAGAAGCAGCAGCCGAATTCGGGAAGGTAGACCGCGAAATCGACAGTGTGAGTGATGCCGTTTGTGATGATCTCGCAGTCGTACTTGTATGTGAGGCCCATTTCGTCGAGGACCTGGGCTATGACCATCTCTGCGCGCGATCTGTAGTTAACGTTCCTGTAGAAATAGCGGTTGTTGTTCGGGTAGGTCGTCGCGCACGGTTTGAGGCTGTCGAAGAAGGCTTTGTCGAAGTTAAGGCGAGGCGATGAGGTGAAGCGGGTGGTCGCGGCGTCATTTTCGATGTTGCTGCCGAAACGGTCGGAGTAGACCTGCGCCATCTCGTCCAGCTCCTTCTTCAGGGTGGTGCGCAGTTCGTAGAGCTTCGCGTATTCACGGCCTTTGGGGGATGTGGTTCGGTAACGATTTCTGATGCCGTTATTATTGACAAGGTAAATAGAGTGGCCGTTTTCGCTGCGTATCTTGATCGAAGGACACTCATTTATATGTTTGCTGAGCTGTTTGTGGTGGGCCAGCATGTAGTTTTGTGGATAGTTATCGTAGTTCATGCCTAGATTATAAAGCCGGAGGAGCAAAAAAACTTCCGACAATTACCGACAATTACCGACAAAGAAAACGACAAAAACGACAATGTTGGAGATGGTAAGTTGAATGAATGATCCTTAGAGGTGAAATAATCTTTTACTCGAAAAGTAAAAAACGTTTTAGAGTTGGCAAAAACTTGGCAAAATAGGTGCTAAATAGCCAAGCTTTTTGCCAACTTTTGCAAAACTTGGCAAATACTTGGCAAAAAGACCATCAAAAAACCAAGTTTTTGCCAAGTGTAAAAAGAAATTGATGATTTATGCGTGCAGAGACCGCATACGGGGGCTATCTTATGACGTTACTTTGACTTCATCGCCTTCAGGAGACGGCGACGGCGGCTGCGGTTGCGGCGCTGCTTTATCAGGGGCTTGAAGATCTTGCGGATTCCGCGGTCGGTGGCGGTGACGGCAGTGTTGGTGCCGCTGCGCAGCTTGTATCCTATGTGGCGGAAGATGTTGTGGTCACGGAGATTGTGGACTTTTGCGTGGTGCTCGATCGTCTTCAGGTAGGCGTCTTCGATCCTGTCCGCGAACGTCCCGATATCAAACGGATCAACGCTCTCGCATGCGTTCGCGGACATCTGCAGATACTGATCGCGGGAGGAGTCCGAGAGGACTTCGCTCACGAGCTCGGGGAGCTCGGCGGGGTCGTGGAATATGCGTCCGTTGCGGCCGTCGACGATTATCGATTCGAGGGATTCGTCGTAGCGGGCGATGACCGGGAGGCCGGCGGCCATAGCTTCGTAGTAGGTAAGGCCCTGGGTCTCGGTGGTCGAGCAGGAGATGAAGACGTCGCCGATGTGGTAGTACTTATGGACGTCGGCAAAGGCGACGGGGCCGGGAAGGATGACGGATGAGCCGAGGCCGAGTTCGTTCACCAGGTCGCGGAGGTTCTTGAGCTCGGGGCCGTCGCCGATCATGACGAGGCGG
This sequence comes from Oscillospiraceae bacterium, assembly GCA_902796315.1. Classification (GTDB taxonomy): domain Bacteria; phylum Bacillota; class Clostridia; order Oscillospirales; family Acutalibacteraceae; genus DTU089. Next base: position 2,839 of record CADBON010000007.1, read on the forward strand.
GCGTTCGGGACTTTCGTCAGGATGCCGGGCATCGCGCGGATGATGAGGTCCAGGCTCTTTTCGAAGGCGATGCGGCCGATCGAAAGGAGGACTTTGTCGTCAGGGGAGAGGCCGAACTTTTCGCGGATGGCGAGTGTTTCGGAAGGATCCTCGAGGTCGCGGCGGAAGTCCTTGAGGTCGATGCCGGAGGGGATCTGGAACGTCAGGACGTCGACGCCCTTGGAGGTAAGGTAGTTGTAGACTTTCGCCGTGGGGACGATCAGTGCGTCGGCGTGGCTGCAGAA
>CADBON010000008.1 GCA_902796315.1 Oscillospiraceae bacterium
CGGCTGCTGAAGATCTACATCAACGTCTCGTCGCGTATTTATAACCGAAAAGGCGACCTCATTCTCAACAAGCGCACCCTGCGCTTCGTGCGCCGCCTTGTGCGCGATTACAACAGCCGCGGCAACTCCGTGGAAGAGACGTTCAAACTGTGGGTCGGCGTTCGCTACGGCGAAGATACCTATCTTTTCCCTTACAAAGACAACGCCGATATCCGCATCAATACCATCCATCATTACGAGAGCTGCGTGCTGCGCGATATGGCCATCCCGCTCTTGGCCGAGGTCCCGCGTACGTCGCCCAACTACCGCGAGTGTCAGCGATTGATCCAGCACCTGCGGCTGTTCCCGGCGATCGATCCCGACCTCGTTCCCGACGATTCCATGATGCGGGAGTTTATCGGTAAAAAGCAGTAATTCCCAAAGGAGAACCATCCATGGCAGAAAAAGCCCAGCGAAAACAGAACGTCCTCGGCGGCGCCATGATCCTGGTCGTGGCGACGGCGCTGGTGAAGATCATCGGCGCCATCTACAAAATTCCGCTGACGGGCATCATCGGCACGCTCGGCCGCGGCTATTTCGCGTCCGCGTACAACATCTATACGCCCATTTACGCCATTTCGATGGCGGGTCTGCCCGTCGCGGTATCGACCATCGTCAGCCGCAACGTCGCCCTGCACCGCTACCGCAACGTGCGTCAGGTGCTGCGCGTGACGGGGCCGCTGTTTATCGCGCTCGGCGTGGTGGGCACGGCGGTGCTGTTTCTGTTGGCAAAGCCCTACGCCACGTCGGCACACAACGCCCTGGCGTGGTACAGCGTGTTCGCCATCGCCCCGTCGGTGCTGTTCTGCTGTATTATGAGCATCTTCCGCGGCTATTACGAGGGCATGAGCAATATGTTCCCGACCGCCATCAGCGAGGTGATCGAGGCGCTGGGCAAACTCGTGTTCGGCCTGGCGTTCGCCCTGTGGATGCTGCGCTACGCGACCGCCCAGATCGAAGCGACGGGCGCAGTGTTCGGCGTTCCCGCGGGGGAGGACGGCGCCATCATCTACGCCCTTGCGGCGGCCGCCGCCATCTTCGGCGTGACGGTCGGCACCGCCATCGGCGCGCTGTATACGCTGCTGCGCCACCTGCTCAAAAAGGACGGCATCTCGCGCGAGATGCTCGTCAACTCCCCGCCCGCCGAGAGCAACGGAACCATCGTCAGGGACATCGTGCGCATCGCGGTCCCGACGGCGCTCTCGTCGCTGGTGCTCAACGTCACCAATCTGATCGACGCGTGGATGATCCAAAACCGCCTCGGCAGCGTTGTCGCCGCCCATTTTGACGAGATCTACCGGTTGTACGGGCACTCCATCGACGCGGCGCGTGTTTTGCAAGACGAGGTCGCCACCTTCCTTTACGGCGCGTATGACACCACGCTCGATTTCCGCAACCTGGTGCCGACCATTATGATGACGCTCGGCGTCAGCGCCATTCCGATCATTTCGGCGGCGCGGGCGCAGAACGACAAACTCAAGATCCACAGCACCGTCAACACGGTGTTCCGCACCACCATGCTCGTAGCGCTGCCGGCCGGCGCGGGCTTTATCGCGTTGGCCGAGCCGATCTTGCGCCTTCTCTACAACGGCACCGAGAACGAACCCGGCGTTGCCGTCGCCGCGCCCGTTCTCGCGCTGTACGGCGTGGTGATGGGCATTATGACGCTGTCGGCGCCGCTGACCAATATCATGCAGGCCATCGGCAGGGCGGACGTCCCCGCCAAGGCGCTGCTGTCGGGCTGTGTGATCAAGATCGGCCTGAACTGGCTGCTGATCGGCATCCCGGGGCTGAATATCAAGGGCGCCGTTTTCGGCACCAGTGTGTTTTATCTGTGGTGCATTTTCTACGATTACCGCGTTCTTAAAAAAGAAACGGGCGTCACGGTCGACTGGGCGACGGTCTTTTTCAAACCGCTGATCGCCTCCGCCGCCTGCGGTGTGACCGCGTGGGGCGTGTACGCCCTCGGATCACGCTTTTTGACCTTCGGCGATCCGACGGGACGGCTCAACGGCAGTTCGCTTTCCTGCCTGCTTGCAATCGGCGCTGCAGTCGTTATTTATGCGATTATTGTTCTGTTTTCGAAAACTTTAGTAAAAGAGGACGTAATAATGCTCCCGAAAGGAGAAAAAATCGCGAAAACACTTGAAAAATATAGACTTTTGGGGTAAAATACGGATGGTAACGGGGGAACGGTATGAGAGACGATTTTACATTTAAAAACCGCTATACGTTTGACGATCTCGTTGCCATCGTCCGCATTCTTCGTGAACCGGGCGGCTGTCCCTGGGACAGAGAACAGACCCACGCCTCTATCCGCGAAGATTTTTTGGAAGAGACGTATGAGGCCATCGAGGCCATCGATACCGCCAACCCCGTCCTGATGGAAGAAGA
>CADBON010000009.1 GCA_902796315.1 Oscillospiraceae bacterium
GATCGAACTGTTCGGGCTTTTCGGCGCGGAAAAAACCGCCTTCGCGTGGCGAAAGGCGGTCGGTTTGCTGGTGGCTGTCGGCGGCGTCGTTCTGTTCCAATGGCAAAAACGTTAAACGTTCGTTTTTGCTTTGGAAAGACGGTTGGCGTGCAGACGGCCGCGGATTTTTAAAAACAGCATCGAAAGCGGCAGCGTGACCGCAAAGATCGCGGCGGAAAAAGCAGGGCACGCCGAAGCGGGGCAGGCAGTCCCACAGACAGGCGACGAGCGGGTGCGTCAGCGATTCGACCGCGCCGCCCTCGCGCACGATGGCCGAAAACCCGTCGATCCATACCGAACTGACGTGCGCACTCATGATCGCCAGCAGCGCGAACACGCGCAGCAGATCGTAGTTGGTCTCACGTTTTGAAAGGTCCGCCATGGTTTGCCTCCCTGCCGTTTTTTTGCGGCGTTACGACTGGAAGTCTTTCAGTACGATGTGTTCTTTGACGATGTCGTGCACCGCCCAGTTTTCGGCCGCAGGCAGGTACCACGCCGAGTGGCGCGGGTTGCGGCCGCTGTCGATCACCGTCGCCGTGCCGTCGACGACCGATACGGCGATGTCGTTGTCGATCCCCAGCCCGTCCAGATCCTGTGTTTTGACGTCGGTCAGGAATTCGGGCCAGTCCTCCCAGTGGGGGCACATGACGCAGGGGACGAAATCCAGCGCGTCCAAAAAGATGAATTGCCCGTCGGGGCCGCAATCATCATAACCGCGCCTGCACCAGCACATACCGCCGCTGCTTTCGCCCGCGACGACCGTGCCGCTGTCATAGGCCTCGCGCAGATAGCGGTCAACACCCCGCGCACGCCAGGTGTCGAGCAGGAATTGCAGGTTGCCGCCCGATGCGTAGATCACCCCGGCCCCGGCGATGGCGCGGTGGATCTCCTCATCGGTCAGATTCGGTTCGGTCAGGTACAGCGACCGCGACGCCGAGAAGCCGTGCCGGCGGCAGTAATCGTTCACCACCGCCTCGTCCCCGGGATCGTCGCGGTGCGCCGTAGGGAGGTATACCATCTTTTTTCCGTGCGCATCGTCGATCAGCGAAAAGATATGGTCAAGGATCGGGTCGGATCCGTTCTCGAAAAAAATACCGCCGCTGCAAAGAACCAGTTTATGCATGGGGAACGCTCCTTTTTTTGTTTCCTATCGCTATCATACAACACCCGCGGACGAATTGCAATTCCCCGCGGATTTTTTCTGCCCGCGCGGGTGGGGGAGCGGTTCGAAACCGCAACGAACAAAAGTTCGAAACAAAAGAAATGGAAGAAGAAACCAATCAAAAAAATATTTTTCCGTTTGCAAAGGCCGTCAAATGGGGCTTTTTCAAACAAATACGAACAAATGTTCTAAAATGGGTTGAAAATCGAAAAAAGCGGGGGTATACTCTTTCACGGGCACGGGAACGGACGTCGGCAATTTCGTCCGTCCCGTCCGACTTTACATACGGCGCCCGCCATGCGGGCGATAGGGAGGAAGAAATGTCCAAATTGATCGAATCCAAAATCGAGTGCCCCTTTTACGTGCGTGAAAGCGAACGCGCCATTACCTGCGAGGGGTGCATCGCCGGTACGGTCGCGGTGCAGCGCTTCAACGACCGCGTCGGCAAAAGCGCGTATGAGAACAACGTTTGTTCCGTGTTCGGCGGGCGGCACTGCCCGCATTACCGCGCGGTGGCGGTCCAGTATGACCGGGGGCAGCGCGGTGATTGAGGCGAAACCCGTGCCCGATACGGCGAAAAAACGCGTGGTGAACACCGCCGCCGATATGAGCGCCCTGCTGCACGATATGGTCAAAAAGGCGCGCCGCGAGTTCCGCGAGACCGGCTCGCCCGGGTTGGACGCCAAATTTTTGAAAGAGAGCGTCGGCGCTCTCAAAGAACTTTACGACCTGATCACCGCTTTTGACGGCACGCCCGCCGACGCCGACGGCGTGGTCGTGCGGCTGGAACGCGAACTGGAGGAGTGGGGCAAGTGAAAACGCTGCTGCTTCCCCCGCCCAATCCCAAACAGCAGGCGTTTTTCGAGTGCCGTCGGCGGTACGTCGGTTACGGCGGCGCCCGCGGGGGCGGCAAATCGTGGGCGCTGCGCACCAAGTTCATTCTGCTGGCGTTCGACTACCCGGGGCTGAAACTGCTGCTGCTTCGCAAGACCCTGCCCGAACTGCGCGAGAATCACCTGCTGCCCATGCTCGAACTGCTGAACGGGATCGCCCGCTACAAAAAGGATGAGCGCGCGTTCCTGTTCCCCAACGGCTCGCGCATCCGCCTGGGCTACTGCGACAGCGAGGGCGACATCTATCAGTACCAGGGGCAGGAGTACGACGTGATCGGCGTCGAGGAGTGCACGCACTTCACCCTGCGGCAGATCCAGTTTCTGACGACCTGCAACCGCACCACCCGCACCGATTTCAAACCGCGTATGTACTTCACCGGCAACCCCGGCGGCGTGGGGCACAACTGGTTCAAGCGCCTGTTCGTCAAGGGGCGCTACGAACCGGGCGAGGACCCGGACGATTACGCCTTTATCCCCGCCACGGTCGACGACAACACCGTGCTTATGCGGCGCAACCCCGAATACGTCAAGGTGCTCGACGCCCTGCCCGAAAAACTCCGCCAGGCGCACCGCTTCGGCAACTGGGATATTTTTGACGGCCAGTTTTTCGAGGAATTTCGCGACGACCCGAACCACTACCGCGATCGCCGCTTCACGCACGTGATCGAACCGTTCGAGATCCCCGCGGACTGGACGCTCTACCGCTCGTTCGACTTCGGCTACGCCAAACCCTTCTCCTGCGCGTGGTGGGCGATGGACTATGACGGCCGCCTGTACCGCATTCTGGAACTGTACGGCTGTACGCGCACCCCCAACGAGGGCGTGAAGTGGCCGCCGGACAAGATCTTTTCCGAGATCGCCCGGGTGGAGCGCGAACACCGCTGGCTGCGGGGGCGCAAGGTGTTCGGCGTGGCGGACCCGTCTATCTGGGACGCCTCGCGCGGCGAGGCCATCATCGAGAGCGCCGACCGCCACGGCGTTTTCTTCACCAAGGGTGACAACAAGCGCATTCCCGGCTGGATGCAGGTGCATTACCGTTTGCAGTTTGACGCCGAGGGGCTGCCGATGCTGTACGTGTTCCGCAACTGCGCCGGTTTCATCCGCACCGTGCCGGAACTGGAATTCAGCACCACCGACCCCGAGGATCTCGACACGACGGGCGAGGATCATATCGCGGACGAAACGCGCTATCTGTGTATGGCGCGGCCCATCGCTCCGATCGTGCGGCGCGGCGCGTGCGAACTCGGGGACGATCCGCTGGATCTGCGCAAGAACTAACCGTAAGGAGGACTGACGATTGAACATTCAGACACAAGACGGCGTGAAAGCCGAGACCGCCCGCCTGCTTGACGAGGAGGACGTGGCGCGCGCCGAGGCCACGCTTAAAAAGTACAAGGAGGGCAAGGCCAATCTCGAACGCCGCATCATCGACGACGAGCAATGGTTCAAACTGCGCCACTGGCAAAGTCTGGACCCCGATGGGAACGAGAGCGCCAGCGGCTGGCTTTTCAATTCCATCGCCAACAAGCACGCCGACGCCATGGACAGTTACCCAAGCGTCTGCTGCCTGCCGCGTGAAGAGAGCGACCGCCCTGCGGCGCGCGTGCTCTCGCAGATTTTGCCCGTCATTTTCGAGCGCAACGGCTTTGAAAAACTCTATAACGACGCGTGGTGGTACAAACTCAAGACCGGCACCGCCGTGTACGGCGCGTTTTGGAATCCGCAAAAGAACAACGGCCTGGGCGACGTGGAACTGCGGCAGATCGACCTGCTCAATCTGTTTTGGGAGCCCGGCGTCAAGGATATTCAAAAGAGCAAAAACCTCTTTCACGCCGATCTGGTCGACAACGACGTGCTGCTCGCGCGCTATCCCGCGCTCAAGGGGAAACTCGGCGCGGGCAGTTTCGAGATCGCACGCTACGTCTATGACGACAGCGTCGACACCGCGGGCAAAAGCACCGTTGTCGACTGGTACTATAAACAGAATAAAGGCGGCGTCGAGGTCGTGCAGTACGCCAAATTCTGCAACGGCGTTCTGCTCTACGCCAGCGAAAACGACCCGCATTGCTGCGACACGGGCTTTTACGACCACGGGCTTTACCCCTTCGTGTTCGACACGCTCTTTGTCGAGGAGGGCACGCCCTGCGGTTTCGGCTACGTGGATTTGATGAAAAACGCCCAAAAGCAGATCGACGTGCTGGGCACCGCGCTCGTGCGCCACGCCGCCATGGCCGCCAGCCCGCGCTACTTCATCAACGGCGCCGGCGCCGTCAATGAGGAGGAGTTCGCCGACTGGTCCAACAGTTTCGTCCACGTTTCCGGCTCCAATCTCGGCGAGGACAGCATCCGCGAGATCCGCCTTGCCCCGCTGCCCGAACTGCTGCTCGGCGTGCTCAACGGCAAAATCGACGAACTTAAAGAGACAAGCGGCAACCGCGACTTTTCGCAGGGCGGCGTCACCAGCGGCGTGACCGCGGCGTCGGCCATCGCCGCCCTGCAGGAGGCGGGCGGCAAACTCACGCGCGACATGGTGCGCGGCGGTTACCGTGCCTTTGCCGAACTGAACCGCCTCGTGATCGAACTTATCCGCCAGTTTTACGACGAGCCGCGCTTTTTCCGCGTGGTCGGCGAGGGCGGGGAGGAGGAGTACCTTTCCTATTCCAATGCCGCGCTGCGTACGTCGCCCATTGGCTCGATCGGTGAAGAATTGGCGGCGCGCCGCCCCGTTTTCGATATCCGCGTCAGCGCGGAAAAGGCCAACCCCTTCTCGCAGCTCAGCCAGAACGAACTCGCCCTGCAGCTCTACAACGCGGGCTTTTTCAGCCCCGAACTGCGCGAGCAGGCGCTCGCCGCGCTGAGTATGATGAACTTTGAGGGCAAGGCCGCGCTGGAGGCCCGCCTGAGCGGGGCGACGCCGTGACGAGCGTGACCGGCCGCCGCTATTACGACGCCCATCTGCTGATCATCGAGGGGCACGCGGGCAGCGCCGAAAAGGGGCGCGACCTAGTGTGCGCCGCGGTCTCGGCGCTGGCGGTGACGCTCGTCGCCTGCCTGCGCGACCGTGAGGCCGACGGCCAGGTAACCCTGCGGCGCTGTGTGGTGCGCGACGGTTACGTCTGTGTGGAGGCGGAACCCTCACCGGACGGCGCCGACGACGTGCGCGCGGTCTTTGAGACAGTCGAGACGGGTCTTCGGCTGCTGGCGGACTGCTACCCCGATCACGTCCGCATGGATTGACGGCAAAATCCCGCACGGCCGGCGGGTTTTGACGATAGATGTTTCTTCGGGAACTGACACTTCGCAAAGACGATGAAGAAAGGAAAATGCTATGAACAACATTCAACGGTACGGCGTTCTTCAACTGTTTGCCCCCGACGGGGCGGAGAACGCGCAAACGGGCGACAGCACAGCCGACGCCGGGCAGCGTGCCGCGGCGGACGGCGAGGAGTTTGAAACGCTGATCAAAGGCCGCTTCAAAGAGCCGTTCGCCAAAAAGACGCAGGCGATCATTGACAAACGCTTTCGCGAATTCAAATCGCTGGAAAGCTACCGTGACCGCGTCCGCCCGCTGATCGGCGACCTGCTTGCGCGCTACGATCTGCAAGAGGGCGACGAGGACAAGCTCGCCGAACTTCTGCGGGACGAAACGCCCGCCGGGGCAGACGTCCCGACGGAGCCGACCGACCCCGACGAGGACGGCGGGGAGCGGCGCGACGCTCTGCTCGAAGCCCTGCACGACTGGGCGGGGCAGGAGAGCGCGCTGCGCGAACTCTATCCCGATTTCGACCTGCGCGCCGAACTGCGCGGCAACCCCGTTTTCGGCAATCTGCTGTTGGCGGGCGTGCCGCTCGGCGCCGCCTATGAGACGGCGCACCGCGACGAGGTGCTCGGCAGCGCCATGGCTTACGCCGCCGACCGCGCCCGCGAGGACGTCGTGCGCGGCATCGAGGCAAAGGGTCTCAGACCCCTCGAAAACGGCGTGCAGAGCGAAAGCGCCGCGGTCAGCACGGTGAACGTCAACGCGCTTACGTCCAAAGACATTCTGAAAATCCTCAAACAGGTTGAGAACGGCGCCAGCGTTTCATTCTGACGCCGTTCGGAAAGGAAACAATATGACCGATTTCAACAACTTCCCCCTGCAGCTCTTCGCCGGCGAGATCCTGAACGCCACGACTTCTTCCGCGACCGGCAACAACCTCTCCGCCGAGATGAAGACCTTTTACGACAAGACGCTGATCGCGCTTGCCTCGCCCTATCTCGTGCACGACCAGTTCGGTCAGAAGCGCGACATCCCCAAGAACGGCGGCAAGACCATTGAGTTCCGCCGCTTCTCCGCTCTGCCGAAGGCCACCACGGCGCTGCTCGAGGGCGTGACGCCCACCGGCAACAAGCTGGACGTTTCCGCCGTGACCGCGACCGTGGACCAGTACGGCGATTACATCCAGCAGACCGATCTGCTGGAACTGACCGCCGTCGACAACACCATTGTCGAGGCGACCAAGCAGTTGGCGGCGCAGGCCGGTCTGACGCTCGACACTATTGTGCGCAACGAACTGGTCGGCGGCACCAACGTGATGTATTGCCCGAAGGTCAGCGGCGATACCGAGACCGCCGTCACCTCCCGTTCCAACCTTGACTCCACCTGCCGTCTGCGCGTCAAAGACGTCTTCAAGGCGGCTGCCGAACTCAAGGCGATGAATGCCCCCAAGATCGACGGGTATTACGTCGGCATCATCCATCCCTACGTCGCCTACGACCTGATGCAGGAAGCGGGCAACCAGTGGCTGGAGGTGCAGAAGTACACCACGCCCGAAAATATGCTGCGCGGCGAGATCGGCTGCATCGGCGGCGTGCGCTTCGTCGAAAGTACCGAAGCCAAGATCTTCTCCGGCGCCAACGGCTCCGTCTTCGCCACGCTCGTTCTCGGCGCCGACGCTTACGGCGTGACCAGCGTCGAGGGCGCGGGTCTTGAGCACATCGTCAAGCAGAAGGGCTACGGCAACGACCCGCTGAACCAGCGCTCGTCCATCGGCTGGAAGAGTCTGAAGACCGCCAAGCGTCTCGTCGAGGAGTATATGATCCGCATCGAAAGCTGCTCGAGCATCGCCCCGAACGCGGCCGCCAACTAACCCACACACCACCGTCAAAGCCGCCGCGCCGCAAGACGCGGCGGCGGAAAGGAATCACTATGGCTATCGAAAAAACCGAGAAAAAAGAGGAGCGCGTCAGCGTGTTTATCCCGCGCCGCTCCCGTTCCGACAACGAGCGCTATATCGCCGTCAACGGCGAGTGCATCCTCGTGCAGACCGGCAAAACGGTCGAGATCCCGCGCCGCTTCGCCGAAGTGCTGGAGCACAGCGAAGAGATGGCGCGGCTTGCCTCCGCTTACATCGAAAACAACGTTTCCCTGTAAGGAGGTGCGGTATGACTCTCGAACAAGCCGTCGCTTTGTTTGACGCCGCCTGCCCCAACACCGCGCCGCTTGCGCTGAAGGTCCGCTGGATCAGCGAGGTGGACGCGCTCTTTGCCGCCTCGCTGACAAGCCGTGCGGACGTTTCGTTTGACGAATACGACGAAACCACGCCCGCCGACACCGATCTGCTCATTCCCGCCCCGCACGACGTTGTGTACGGGCATTACCTCGCCATGCAGATTTACCGCTCGCTCGGCGAGACCGTGCGCGCCAACAATGCTGCCGAGCGCTTCAACGCCGCGTGGTACGAACTGCAGAATCGCGTCAGCCGCGAATTTCCCGTGCTGCACGCGGCGAAATGGAAGGTGGGTGACGGCCATGTATGAGCCGCAGCAAACGCCCGCGGAGCGGGGCGAGGTGTACTACACCGCCTTTGGCGGCTATGACCGCAATCCCGTCATTCCCGAAACCTCGTTTTACGACGAAACCAACCTTTCCGCCGACGGCTTTCCGCTTCTGCAGCCCCGGCCGAAACGGGCGTTCTTTTCCGTGGCGGGGGACGACCTGCACGGGCTGGTCTCCAAGAAAAAACTCTGCTACGTGCTGAACGGCCGCCTCTTTTACGGCGGCGTCGAGGTGGCGGGCGTCAACCTGCCGCCGGTCTCTCGACCGCGCCGTTTCGTCTCTATGGGCGCGAAACTGGTGATCTTTCCCGATAAGGTGTACGTCAACACCGCCGACCTGTCGGATTTCGGCCCGCTGGAGGCCGCCGTCACCACCGCGTCCGGCAGCACCGTGACGCTTACCCCCTGCAGCGTCGACGGCGAACCGCTTCAGAACTGCGCGACCGCGGCCGCCGAGCCGACAGATCCCGCCGACGGCGCCTTGTGGATCGACACCTCGCGCAGTCCCGCCGTGCTGCGCTGTTACTCTTCGGCGCTCTCGATCTGGGAGGAATTGGTCGAAACCTACGTGCGTCTTTCCTGTCCCGGTGTGGGCGTGCCGTTCCGCGAGGGTGACGGCGTGACGCTGGCGGGCGTAACGGCCGACCCCGATCTGAACGGCGCGCACGTGCTGGTCGCACGCGGCGACGATTATCTCGTCGTGGCGGGCCTGACGCCCGGCACCGTCTCACAGACGGGGGCGGTGACGGTTTCGCGCACCGTGCCGGAACTGGATTTTGTCTGCGAAAGCGGCAACCGTCTGTGGGGCTGTTGTTCAACACGCAACGAAATTTATGCCAGCAAACTCGGCGATCCCACGAACTGGAACTGCTACGCGGGTCTTGCGACCGACAGTTACGCCGTGACCGTCGGTACGGACGGCGATTTTACCGGCGCCGTACCCTTCCGCGGATACATCCTCTTTTTCAAAGAGAACTGCGTGCACAAGGTTTACGGCGCCAACCCGCCTTACACCGTGCTGACCTCGTACCTGCGCGGCGTGCAGAAGGGGAGCGAGCGTTCGCTCGTCGTGCTGAACGAACTGCTGTTTTACAAGTCGCCCACGGGCGTGTGCTGTTACGAGGGCGGCGTGCCGACCGACGTTTCGGCCGCGCTGGGGCGTCAGCGTTACACCGACGCGGTCGCCGGCACGCTCGGCGATAAACTCTATCTGTGCGTGAGCGACGCCGCGGGCGTTCGCACGCTGTTCACCTACGACACCGTGCGCGGCGTGTGGCACCGTGAAGATCACGTCGACGTCCGCGAATTCTGCACGCACAACGGCAATCTGTTCTTCATCGCCGCCGACGGCGATACCCTGCGTCTTGGGACGGTCGACAGCGAGCACATGGTCGGCAGTTTCACCGCGGCGCTCGCCGGGTGGACGACCGAAGAGGACGTGCCGTGGTCGGCGGAAACGGGGATGTGGGGCCTGGGCCTGCCGCAGCAGAAATACTACTCGCAGATCTCGCTGCGCCTGATCGGCGAACGCGGCGCGCGTGTGAGCGTCGCCTGCGAATACGACAGCAGCGGCGTCTGGCAGACCGTCAAAACCTGGCGCGCCGAAACGACGGGGACCGTCACCCTGCCGTTCGCCTGCCCGCGGTGCGACCATCTGCGTCTGCGCCTGTCGGGTACGGGCCGGGTACGGCTGCTGGGCGTCGCCGCGACCGTGGAAAAGGGGAGCCGCACATGTATGACCTGAATCTCTGCGTCCCCGACCTGACCACCGCCGCGCTGACCGAACAGCAGAAATTCCGCCTGCTGAAAAACTATCTGTACGAGTTGAACGAGGCGCTGGCGGTCGCCCTGTCGCAGACCGATACGGCCGCCCTGCGCACCGCGGTCGAAACCCTTCAAAGTGACCGCCAGGCCGACGGCAAGGTCGCCGTCGGGTTGAGCGAAAAAAGCCGCGAACGCTTTGCGGAACTCAAGGAGCAGATCCTTTCCACAGCCGAGAGCGTGACGCGCACCTGCGCCGCGGCCGCCGACGTCAAGGATGACGCCGTGCTGGCGACGGTAGCCGCGACCTACGCGACGCAATCCGCGTTCGGCGATTACCGCGAAACGACCGATACCGCCCTCGGCCTGCACAGCGACGCCATCACCGCGAACGCCGGGCGCATCGAGCAGGTGGATACCGACCTCGCCTCCTACAAGACCGAGAATAACGCCGAGATCGGCCTGCGTGCCGACGCCGTGACCGCCGCGGTGGAGGAGCGCTTTGCCCGCAAGGACGAGCAGGAAGAACTCGAGGAGCGCCTGCGCTCGCTCGTGACGCAGACCGCTTCGGGGATCACCGACAACTTCAGCGAAACCGTCACCGCCGTCGGCGAGGATCTTTCCACTCTCGGCGGCACGGTGGAGGAGCTGGTCTCGTCGCTGGACGTGTACATCCGCCGCGGCGAACTCGAAACGGGCGTTTACGGCGTGGAGGTCGGCCGCAGCGACAGCGTTATCAAGGCGCGCTTCACCAACGACCGTCTGTCGTTTTTGCAGGGCAGCGCCGAGGTCGCCTATATCTCGGACAGCACCCTGTTCATCACCCGCGCCGAGGTGCTGGACTGTCTGCGCCTCGGCAGCGCGGCGGACGGGTATTTTACATTTGACGCTACGGAAAACGGATTGGAAGTGAGGTGGTCGGATGGCGTCTAAGATTTACGGAACCTGCACCGGCAACACCGGCAGCCGCTACGACACGTGGCTGGAGGTGACACAACTCTCGCAGGATACGGCGGCGGGCACCACTTCGCTGCGCGCCGTCCTGAAAGTCAAACGCAACGACGGGTACGCCGCGTCGGCCTATAACCTGTATCCCGGGGTGAACACCGCGACCATCACGGTGGACGGTGTGACCGCCGTTTCCGTTTCGCCGACGATCGATACCCGAAACGGCGCGACCGCCACGCTCGCCACCTGGACGGGGACCGTTACTCACGCCGCGGACGGCACCAAAACCGTGGCGTTCGGCGCGGCGTTCACCGTTGATAATACCGGTCTTTCGGGCGGCCGCGTCAGCGGCAGTTTCGTCTGTACCACCATTCAGCGGGCGTCGACCTTTACGCTCTCTGCATCGTCCGCCGCACCCGGTACGCCGGTGACGATGACGGTCAGCCCGCGCTCCGCGTCGTTCACGCATCGCTATACCATGAGTTTCGGCGCGCGCTCCAGCAGCGGCACGCTGGCCGCGGGCGTTACGACCGCCTCGCTGACCGTGCCGGACGCATGGTTGAGCGAGATCCCATCCTCCCGCTCGGGGACGGTGTCGGTCACGCTGTCGACCTACCGCGATTCGTCGCTTGTGGGTAAGAGCGCGGGCACTTTCCGCGTGACCGTGCCCGATACCGCCGCCTATCGCCCGTCGTTCTCGATCACCGTGACGCGCGGCGGGAACGTTCCGGCGGCGTGGAACTGTTACGTCAAAGGGCACAGCACCGTGACCGTCGCCGTGCAGAATCTTGCGCTGAAATACGGCGCGGCGCAGAGTGCTTCCTCCGTAACGGTCGGCGGCGTCAATCGCGGCCCGGCTCCCGTGACGGTACCGCTGACCGCCTCCGGCGCCGTGCCCGTGACGGTGACCGTCCGCGACAGCCGCAATCTCTCATCCACGCAAAGTACGACCGTCAACGTCGAGCCCTATGCGCCGCCCCAAATCAGCGACGTGACGATGACGCGCTGCGACGAGGACGGCACCGTGAACCCGCGCGGCCTGTGGGCAAAAGCGGTCTTTACCAAAACCTGCAGTTCCGTGGGCGGGCACAACGCCGCCGCCGTGACGGTGCGGTGGCGCGTCAGCGGGGGAACGGCGTTTACCGTCGCCTCGACCGACGCGGCTTCACCCCTGGTGTTCGGCAACGGCTCGCTGGCCGTCGCCTCGTCGTACGAAACCGAGATCACCGTGGCCGACACGCTCGGCACGGCGGGTGCTGCCGTGCGCGGACTGCTGCCGAGCGCAAGTGTGCCGTTCAATATCCGGCGCGGCGGTCTTGGGGCGGCCTTCGGCTGTTATGCCGAGCACGACGGCGAACTGACGGTCGGGTACGATCTGCGGGTGAACGGCAAACTGCTGACCGGGGGCGCGAGTACCTTTACGCCGACCTCCGTTATCAGCGCGTCAACGCTTGCCTGCGCGGTCTATCCGCCGCTGGGTATGGCGTTCGTCTGCGGCTCCGTGACGCTGGCGCAGAATCTTGCCGCCGCCACGCCGACGCGCCTCGGCAATTTCAGCGGCAGTCTGCCCGCCGCCTTGACGCCCCTTACCGCGTCCGCCGGCAACACCGCCACGCACGTCACCGCGGTAGCGGCCGCAAACGGGGCGCTGACGGTGAGCGCTTCGGCGGCCGTGACGTCCGGCAGCAAACTTTATATCAACGGATTCTGGAAAATCGAGGAGTAAGATTATGTCAAAAACCAAGACCAAACGCCCCGTCTACCGTGAAAGCGCCGCCCTGCAAAGTTCCCGAAAAGCGCTCGCGGCGTGGGAAAAGGCCAAACCCGGCGCCTACTCCGGCAAATATACCGCGCGGCTCGACGAACTGCTCGAGCGTACGCTCAACCGTCCCGCCTTCCGTTATAACGTGGCGGAGGATCCGCTCTACCGCCAACTGCGCGACCGCGCCGTTCGCGGCGGGCGCCTGGCGATGGAGGATACCGTCGGCCGCGCCTCGGCGCTGACGGGCGGTTACGCCAACTCGTACGCCGTCACCGCGGGCAGCGAGGCCTATCGGCGCTACCTCGAGGGGCTGAACGATTCGGCGCTGGAACTGTATGACCGTGCCTTGGCCGCCTATGACCGCGAGGGCGACAAATTGAAAGCCGACGCCGATCTGCTTCGCGGCCTTGACGCCGACGATTACAAGCGCTACCGCGACCGGCTGGACAGTTACTACGACGAGGGGAACTACCTGCTCCAAAAACTCTCAAAGATGAGCGACAGCGAGTACAAGCGCTTTGTGCAGGATTCCAAGGCGTGGGAAAACGACCGCGACTACGCAAACCGCACGGC
>CADBON010000010.1 GCA_902796315.1 Oscillospiraceae bacterium
AAGCCGAGACGCGCCTTCATACCGCTGGAATAGGAGCGCACGGGCTGGTCGATATAATCGCCGATCTCGGCAAAGTCGATGATGGTCTGTTCCAGCGCGTGGATCTCATCGTCTTTAAGGCCCAGGATGTGGCCCTTGAGATAGATATTCTCGCGGCCGGTAAACTCCATATCAAAGCCGGAGGTCAACTCCAGCAGAGCGCTTACACGTCCGTCGACGGTGATGGTACCGTCGGTCGGATAGGCCACGCCCGTGATCAGTTTCAGCACGGTGGACTTGCCCGCGCCGTTCTTACCGAACAGCGCCACGGACTCGCCGCGCCGCACCTCGAAACTGACGTGGTCGATGGCGCGTTTGCGCTTGAATTTCACGCGTTTGATGAACACGCCCACAAGACGGCGCTTGACGCTTGGATATAGTTTATAGACCTTGGAAACGTCGTCCAGGCGGATTACAACGTCACTCATAGTTTTCCTTTCTTTCGGGAGAAATGGCGGCGGGTTTACAGCACGTCGGGAACTTCTTTGTAGAGTTTGCGATACGCCCACAGCGACAGCAGCGCCAGCAGCACGTACCAGCACAGGAAATAGAGCAGCCGCTTCGGCTGATCCCAGATCCAGGTGTTATACAGGAAGGCATTGCGATACCCGTAACAGATAAAGGTCACGGGGTTGATCATCATCAGTTTATACAGAAACTGTTTGGTGGGAGTGGAATTCGGGCCGGTCAGGTTGTCGATGTTCCAGATGATGCCGCTCAACCAGAACACGCCCACGGTCAACGAACGCACGAGGTTGCTGAAATCTTTGCCGATGGCGGACACCATGCCCGAGAACAGCGACCAGGCGTTGAAGAACAGGAACATGAGAAGCATATAGATCGGGATCTGCAGCATATAGACCGTCGGCGGATAGCCGGCGCACCAAAAAACGGCGACCTCCGCCACGATCAGGCAGATATGCACAAAGAGTTTGGAGAGGTTGGTGAAGGTCGGGATGGTCATCACCGGGAACTTCATTTTGGTAACGAGGTAACTGTACCGGCGGATGCACTCGGTGCCGCCCGTCAGCGCGTCGTTCATAAAGAACCACGGGATGATTCCCGCCATCAGCCACAGAATGTACGGGTAGTCGTTAATGGGTTTACCGCTGCGCAGGCCGATGTCGATGGCAAACCAGTAAATGAAGATGGTGAAAACCGGCTTGATGACCGCCCACGACCAACCGAGCGCCGCACCGTGGTAAGTCTTTTTGAGGTCGGCGACCGAGAGCCGCGCAATTTGCGTGCGGTTCAGCCAATGCTCGCGCAGGTTCTCGATAAATATTTGCAGATAAGATTCGCGCTTTCCGCTGCGTACCATTCGGGGTTCTCCTTTCAGATGACGTGCCCGTCCTTGAAATGGACGATCGCAACGCGTTTCTGGAACTGGCAGACAACTTCGTAATTGATGGTGCCGGTCAGGGCGGCCAACTCTTCGGCGGTGATCACTTCGTCGCCGTCGGGGCCGAGGACGGTCACCTCATCGCCGACCTTGACGTCGGCAAGGTCGGTTACGTCGACCATTAACTGGTCCATACACACGCGCCCGATGATCGGGGCGAAACGGCCGTGGATCAGCACGCGGCCCTTATTGGAGAGGGCGCGGGAATAGCCGTCGGCATAGCCGATGCAGACCGTTGCGATGCGTGTGGGTTTTTCGGTGTGGTAAGTATGGCCGTAACTGACGCCGCTGCCGGCGGGCACCTCTTTGACGTGAATAACGTGACTGACGATGCGCATGGCGGGACGCAGATCCAGCGAGCCGTCGTTACAGCAGGGGTCGGGATACAGACCGTACAGGATGATGCCCATACGCACCATGGTGAACTGCTCGTCTCGAACAAGGATGCCGGCGCTGTTGCACAAGTGGCACAGCGGGATGTGAATGCCGCGGGATTCGAGTTTGGCGATAAACTCTTTGAAAACGGCCGTCTGCCTGTCGGTGACGGTCTGGTCGACCTGGTCGGCGCAGGCGTAGTGACTGAAAAGCCCCTCGATATAGACGTTGGGCAGATCGTTGATGCGCTTGACGGTCTCGACTGCCTCGTCGTTGCAGAAAAAGCCGATACGCGACATACCGGTGTCGATGGCGATATGGACACGGGCGATCATTTTCAGACGAACGGCGGCCTCGGAAATCGCGACGGCGTCGGCGTAATTGAAAATGGTTTGCGTCAGTTCATTGGTGATGAGCGTTTCATACTGCCTGGGCGAGGTGTAGGACAGAATGAGAATGGGCTTGGTGACGCCCGCCTCACGCAGTTCGACCGCCTCGCCGAGTTCGGCAATGCCGAAATAATCAACGCGGTCCTGAATCTCGCGCGCGACCCCCACCGCGCCGTGGCCATAAGCGTCGGCCTTGACGATGGCGAGTGAAAGCACGCCGGGCTGCAGTTTCTTTTTGATCTCGGTGAGATTGTGTGCGATCGCGCCGAGGTCGATAGCCGCATACGTGCGCGTGTACTCGATCTGCTGTTCCTGACTAATCATAGGTAGTCTCCCGTTCAAAACCAATCTTAACTGCGATATTATAGCATATTTCCGCACAAGTATCAACTGATATTTACATTTCCTTTACAGTTCGGACTTGTAACCGTTCGAAATCTGTGCTATAGTTATGTATAGTTTTCGGAAAGGGGGGCGTGCCGTGGGCGTGTTTTTCAGGACCTTGCGGGTGTATCTGACCAATCTCGGGCTGTTTGTCGCGGGGATCTTCTCCGCCGTGTTCGCGGTGCTGTTCTACCTGCCGAAAAAGGCCATCCCCTATCTGAAAAAGACCTTTTCCTCCGCCCGGCTGTTTTTGAAACGCGCAGCGGTACTGGTACTGATCGCAGCCCTTGTCACCGGCTCACTGTGGCTGGCGCTGTCGACGGGCGAACAGAAAAAGGCCGTGGAACTGAAACTGAACGGCAATACCGTCGGTTGGGCCGAAACGAAGGCCGAGGCCGAGCAGGCCCGCACCGCGGCGCTGAGCGCCCTGGGCATAACGAACGCCGACGGAGTCGAGATCGCTGAAGGCCGCACCCCGGCCTGCAACCTGAAAAGCGCCGCCACGCTGTCGCAACTGCTGCAGCGCGCCCTTTCGAACGGGCGCGTAACGGTCTGTGAGGTCGTGGTGGACGGCATCGTGCTTTGCGCACTTGAGGACGAGTCGGTCGTGCGCAGCGTACTGAACGATAAGCTTAACCGTGCGGCGGCCGCCTATCCCGACAGCACCGTTTCGTTTTCGGAAACGGTCGCGCTGCGCTCCGCCAGTTATGAAGCGGACGACGAGCGGATCTGGACGCCCGAAAAATTCAAGCTGGCCGTCGGCACGCTGGACGCCATCACCGTTCAGCACGTCGCGTGTGAAAAAACCGTCTCCCCCCTCGCCTACGATACGGTGGAACTGCAGACGAACACGCTTTTCATCGGCGACTCGCGCGTGCGGCGTGAAGGACGCGACGGGCAGGAGTACGTCGTGGACCTGGTCACCTATGTCGGGCAGAACAAGGTTCTTTCCAAACAACTGATGAGCGTTACGGTGCTGCAGCCCGTCTCGCGCGTGGTGGAACGCGGTATGCGTGCCGGATCGCTCACGACGTCGCAGGGGTACACCGTCACCCAGACCACGGGCGTTTTCGCCTGGCCGGTCGTGGGGCTGTACACGGTCACGTCGCTGTTCGGCCCGCGCAGTCTGGGCTATCATCACGGGTTGGATATTTCCGGCGCGAACGCCGCCGGCTCGCTGGTCGTGGCCGCCGCGGGCGGTACGGTCGTCGAGGCCGGATGGAGCACCGGGGGTCTTGGCAACTATGTGCAGATCGACCACGGCAACGGCATTGAAACGCTGTACGCGCATATGCAGAACAACTCACTGATGGTCAGCGTGGGCGACGTCGTCACCAAGGGGCAGGCCCTGGGCCGCGTCGGCAACACGGGCTATTCGTTCGGCGCGCACCTGCACTTCGGCGTACTGATCAACGGCACGGTGGTCGACCCCGCGCCATACTTGGGATTGTAAGATGAACGTCACGATCCTTGCCTTTGGCAAACTAAAAGAAGACTATCTGCGCGAGGCGGCGGCCGAGTACCTGAAACGCCTGACGCCCTTCGCCAAGGTCACGGTCACCGAACTGCCGCCCGTCAAACTGCCGGACGACCCCTCCCCCGCGGAGATCGCCGCGGCGCTGGAAAAAGAGGCGGACGCCGTCCTCAAAAAACTGCCGAACGACAGTTATAAAATCGCGCTGTGCATTGAGGGGCAGGAAAAGTCAAGCGATGCGTTCGCCGAAACCCTGCGCCGCGTGACCACCGGCGGAAAAAGCCGCATCGTGCTTCTGATCGGCTCGTCGTACGGCCTTGCGGAGCGCGTGAAAGCCGCGTGCGACGAACGGCTGTCGTTTTCCAAAATGACCTTTCCACACCAGCTGGCGCGGGTGATGCTACTGGAACAACTCTACCGCGCCTGCCAAATCAACGCGGGCGGAAAATATCACAAGTGAGGCGAACGGTATGGCGATGTGCGATTACTGCGCAAACTATGTCTATGATGAAGAGACGCAGGAATACACCTGCGACGTGGAACTGGACGAGGACGAATACGGGCGTTTTTTGTCCACCTCCGACGCCGCGTGTCCCTATTTCCGTTCCGGCGACGAGTACGAGGTCGTGCGGCACCAAAACTGAACGAAGACGCAAAAAGGACGCAAGGACTTGCTTCGGCAGGTTCTTTTTTCACGCAAAAAAAGAAGCCCCGCCGATTACTCGACGGAGCGGCAAGACTATTCTATATCAGAACTTACGCCTGCTCTTTTCTTTTGTTGAAGCAGTCGGTGCAATAGACCGGTCTGTCTTCACGGGGTTTGAAAGGAACCTCGCACTCGGTACCGCAGTCGGCGCAAGTGGCTTTGAACATCTCGCGCTCGCCTCTGCTGGCCTGTTTGCGGGCATCGCGGCACTCTTTGCAGCGCTGCGGCTCGTTCACAAAACCTTTTTCGGCGTAGAATTCCTGTTCGCCGGCGGTAAAGACGAACTCTTTGCCGCACTCTTTGCAGGTGAGTGTTTTGTCTTCGTACATGATTTGCTACCTCGCTTGATAAATGATGTCGCCCCCTAACGGAATCGCACCGCCACCTTTGGGAAATAAGCTTTGGAAGGGTTCCGCTGCCTAAATCAACGCTCTGCTGTTAAGCTAAGAGGGCATATTCTGTTGTTTTCCGGCCCGATTACAGGTCGGCTAAAACCTTTTTCAACTTGCGGCGCGCCCGCTGCAGGGCGTTATCGACCGCTTTTTCGTCCATCGAGAGCCGTTCGCCGATCTCGCTGTACGACATACCGCTGGCGTGTAAATAAACAACGGACTTTTCAACGGGGGTGAGAACTGTCTCACAAGCTTTAAGAACGCCTGAAAGTTTTGCGCGGACAAGAACCGTCGTCAACGTGTCGGGAGCGACCCCGTCGGGCGTGAGAACTTCAGAATCGGGAGCAAGCGGTATCTCGCTGCCGCCGTGGCCCGCCGCGGTGTTGCGACTGTTGGACATACAGACGTGGGCAAACGCGCGGAACGGCACGCCGCGGGACGGATCATACTCTTTAACGGCTTTCAAAAAACCGAACATACTCTCTTGCGCCAGATCGTCAGCGCCGAGATATCCGGCGCCGCCGCTGCGTTTTTGCGGGAAATAACGGGACGTCAACTCATCAAGCGCGTCAGTACTGCCTGCCTGCGCTTCAGCAACGAGGGTTTCGTCCGACCGTTCGCTGCCCAAGATAACCACCCCACACAAAGTAAACCAACCGATCAGCGGTGCGCGTTTTCCGCGTCAAATTCGACAAAAACAACGAACAAATCCGTCGACAGTTCTACATTCTGCCAAAGTATAGCACACTTATTAACATTTGTCAACAAAAAATCCGCAAGTGTAGACAAACGCGAACTTGCGGACGACGGTCGAAGCGTTATTCCGCGGCGGGTGTTTCGGCCTCAACGACCGCGGTCGGTTTCTCGGAACGGTACCAACGGCCGCCCACGCGCACGCAGTAAAACTCGCGGTACTCGCTGGTATAAGACCCTTTCTCCCCTTTTGCCTCAACGGTAAAATCCACGACCGTGACGGCGGATGGGTTTTTGGTAAACCCGCAGTATTCGTGAAGATAGGCGCGGTAGGCATCCAGTTCCTCGCCGGTGACCTTGCGGGACGCGAGCATATGATAGCGCAAGCGGTAATCGCCGCACGTCTCGCGATAAAAGGCGTCGCTTTCGCGCATGGGCTTGGTCAGCGCCTCTTTGGTGCGCGCGTCGTCAAAATAGACCTTTTCGGTCTGATAGCGAACGAAGGCGTCGCAGTAAGTGTCGAAGTAGAGGTCCTCGTTCCCGCTCTCGGTCGCGCGGACAATGTTACGAACGACCGTTTCGGGTTTGGACGACGTGAACGCAGCGGTCACGATCGCCGCGGCGGCGATCAGCGCGGCAACGGCCGCGACCAGCAGGGCACGTTTGCGCAGCACGGCCGGATTAAGACGGCGGCGGGTCTTGACAAATCGCGACGGTTTGGGCGGTTTCTTCTCGACCAGCGGCGCGCCGCAGTAGACGCAGCGTTCAAAATTGTCGGGGCTTTGTTTATGGCATTTGTCGCAGTACATAAACGTTCCTCTGCTTCTCTTTCGTTAAAAACCGCCCACCTTTTGAGTGGGCGGTCTTTGATAGGTATCGAATTATTCCTCGGCGGGAGCTTCCTCAACGGGAGCTTCCTCAGCAGGAGCGGCTTCCTCTGCAGGAGCGGCTTCCTCTACGGGAGCGGCTTCCTCGGCGGGAGCGGCTTCCTCGGCGGGAGCGGCTTCCTCGGCGGGAGCGGCTTCCTCGGCGGGAGCGGCTTCCTCGACGGGAGC
>CADBON010000011.1 GCA_902796315.1 Oscillospiraceae bacterium
CAGTTGGGAGAGCGTTCGGTTCGCATCCGAGAGGTCGAGAGTTCGAATCTCTTCAGGTCCACCAAAAAATCTCGTTGCAATCGCAACGAGATTTTTTTATCCAACGCGAAAGCGTTGGTATATCATCAATGGGCGAAGCACATTGTATCTCATCAGCCCGCAGGGCTGTATGACAACGTGTACTTCCGCTTTCGCGTTGATAAGATGCAGTTTCTTGCGAAACTGATGATATCCACGCCTTCGGCGTGATGATATTCAACGGCTGCGCCGTTGATTTTTTATGATTCGAAACTGCTTGGATTCATTGATTTTTTAGGTTTCATATTGAAATCTTTGCATTCACGATATATAATACTATATAAGTCGAAAACTATCTAAATGTGCGCGGGAAATGCGCGCGACTTTGAAACACGGAGATTGACGAGTATGCTTACAACAGAGAAACTGAAAACCTTCGGCGCCGACGTCGGCACGGCGCTCCCCCGCTGCGCAAATAACGAGGCGCTGTACCTGCGCCTTGTCGGCATGTGCGTGGACGAGCTTCAAAAAGACGCGCTCGGCGAAGCGCTGAAAAGCGGCGATCTTGACGGCGCTTTTGCGGCCGCCCACAAGCTGAAGGGCTCCGCCGGCAATCTGGCGCTGACGCCGATATTCGATCCGATCAGCGAACTGACCGAACTGCTTCGCACGAAAACGCCGGGCGATTACGACGCGCTATACCGGCAGGTCGTTTCAAAGACGAACGAACTGGCCGAACTGATGAACTGACGGCCGAAATGGAGAAACGGTCGTTTGCAACCGGAAAAAAGGCGGATACACAGTCATGAAAAGAACGGGAATCATCTTCATCAACGTCCTCATAATGGTCGCAATTCTTGCAACCGTTTCGGTTTACATTGCGTTTAACGACAAGATCACCCGGCAACGGCAAACCGAGCATTTTGAAAACACCAACATCGCGATGGAGCACGTCACCGAAAACTATCTGGAAGGGGAACAGCGCATCTGCGACGTTTGGGCGCAGTACATCAACAGCCGAAACATGACGATGACTGAAGCGGCGGCGTTTATTCGCGTTTCTCACGTGCTGGCGAACACGTCCGCCCACCTGGTCTATCTGGACAGCAAAAAGGGCGTATCGACGCGGACGCATCTGGGCGACGCCGACGATTACGCCGTGTCTTACACAAGTCTTGATCTGCTGAACGACACGTCGTGGATCTCGGACATCGGCCAGTCCATCAACATCTCGCGCGCCTACACGAACCCGATGAACGGCGAACAGTCCATCGCGTTCTGCAACAAGATCACGCTGCGCGATCCCGCCGACGGCAGCGCCAGAGCGGCCGTCCTGCTGCGCGTGATGCCCCTTTCCGAACTGGAAGACAAGTGGGTCTTTCCGCAGGAGGAATTCGAGAACGCGGAGCTTACCCTGATCGATTTCGACGGCGATTATATCATCAAAAGCAAAACCTTCAAGAATTCCAACTTTTTTGAGTTTTACAAATCCTACAACCCTACCGACCCGGCCATTCTCGACGCTCTGCACACAAAACTGACGTCCTCTACGGGGTCCATCACGCTGCTGAACAGCCGCGGGGAAAAAATGCTGCTGGCCTATACGCCGATCGCGGAGTCGGTGGAATGGAGTCTGCTGAGTCTGATCCCGGAAGCGGACCTGCGGGTAGAAATGCAGAACTGGCCCCTGATCGGCTTCATTTCGTCCGGCCTGCTGCTCCTGTTCATTATCGACCTGCTCTTTATTCAACGCTTTAATAAAAAACTGCGCGTTGCGGCGCAGGCGGCGGAATCGGCCAGCAAAGCGAAAACCGATTTCCTTTCCACCATGTCGCACGACATTCGCACGCCGATGAACGCGATCATCGGTCTGACGGCGATCGCGCAAAAGAATCTGGACGATACCGAAGCGACGGGAGAAAACCTGCGCAAGATCGCCCTGGCCGGCAACCACCTGCTGACGCTGATCAACGATATTTTGGATATCTCGAAGGTCGAAAGCGGAAAACTGAGTCTTTCCCCGGTCACGTTCTCCATCGTGGAAACGGTCGAGAACCTGGTCAACCTCTCCAAACCGATGGTCAAAGAAAAGAACATCGATTTCAACTTCCGCACGAACCGCATTGAAAAAGAATATCTGTACACCGATCCGCTGCGGCTGAATCAGATCTACATCAACATCCTTTCCAACGCCGTCAAATACACGGAGCCGGGCGGCAACGTCAACGTGGATATGCTCGAGGAAGAGAGCCCTGTCGACGGCTGCGTGCGGCTGACCTATCGGGTGGCCGACAACGGGATCGGCATGAGCCCGGAATTCATGAAACGGCTGTACCAGCCCTTTACCCGCCAGACGGACAGCCGCGTGAACCGCATTCAAGGGACGGGTCTCGGCCTTGCGATCACCAAGCAGATGGTCGACCTGATGGGCGGAACGATCGACTGTCAGAGCGAACAGGGCAAAGGTACGACGTTCACCGTCGTTATCGATATCCCCGTCGCCGACAGACAGCGGGACGATATGCAGCTTGACCCGATCGACGTGCTGGTCGTCGACGACGACGAAGTGATGCTGCAAACCGCCGCGGACACGCTCGGCTCGCTGGGGGCCGCGACGGAGTGCGCAACGAGCGGCGCCGAGGCGCTCGAAAAGATCGCGGCCCGCCACGGGGAAGGCCGGGACTACGGTCTGGTCATCCTCGACTGGAAGATGCCGGATATGGACGGGATCGAAACGGTACGCCGCATCCGCTCGGAAATCGACGAAACGCTCCCCATTCTGCTGATCTCGGCATACGACCGAACGGAGGTCGAGGACGAGGCGAAAAAAGCGGGCGCGAACGGCTTTATCAACAAGCCCCTTTTCCGCTCCACGCTGTATGACAAGATCAATCAGCTTCTCGGCAAAGAGAAGCGCTCGGTCGAGGCGGAGGAGGATTATTCGGACCTTGCGGGCGTACACGTCCTGGTCGCGGAAGACAACGACATCAACTGGGAGGTCATTCAGGCAACGCTCGGTATGTTCGGCATTACCGCGGACCGTGCGGAAAACGGCCGCGTTTGCGTGGATATGATAAAAACCGCCGAAAAGGGACGCTACACGTTGATCTTTATGGACGTGCAGATGCCCGAGATGAACGGACTGGACGCCACAAAGACCATCCGCAAACTGGACGACCCGTGGGCGGCGTCCATCCCCATTATCGCCATGACCGCGGACGCGTTCTCCGAAAACATCGCCGAATGTCTGGCCGCCGGTATGGACGGCCATATCGCCAAACCCGTGGACGTCAAACTTGTACTGAAAGAAATTCGCAAGATAACAGAAAGGAACGATCAAACATGAAAAAACTCCTCGCTATCATTCTCGCGGCGACCATGCTTCTCGGTTTCGCCGCCTGCGGTACCGAAAAGCCGCAGGAAATCCAGGAAGGGTTTCAGCCGAAACTGAGCGCAGAAACCGAATGCAAGATCAACATCGCGGGCTCGTACAGCAACTTTGAAGCGCTGGAAGCGGAATTTGACCGCTTTAACGAGTTTTACCCGAACGTCGAATTGAGTTACACCAAAATCGACGATTACAACAACGCGATCGCCACCGTTCTGGAAGGCAACGACGCGCCGAACATCTTCTTTTCATTCAGCTGGATGACGGGCAACGCCGCGTACGATTCGGTTTTCGGCCGTATGGAAAACCTGGCCGACGAAGCGCTCGGTCTGGACCTTGCCTGCATCCGTCCCGGCCTTTTGAGCCACGACGCGGACGGGCGCGTTCTGATGGTGCCGATCTTCTCGACGTCCTACGGTATGCTGATCAACAACGATCTGTTTGAAAAAGAGGGGCTTGCGGTCCCCAAGACGCTGCAGGAACTGATGGACGTCTGCGCCGCCTTCCGTGAAAAAGGATATAAAAACCCGATGATGGGTTACAGCGCCGACGCGTCCGCCCCGCTGATGAACACGATCGCGTACCCGATCTTTGCAGGAACGCTGGCCGAGCACCCCGAGATGGTCGCCCGTGCCAACGCGTGCGACCCCGCGGCGGGTGAATATATGCGCCCGGCTCTGGAAGCGCTCTCTCAGCTGATCGAGAAAAAATGCGTCGATCTGAAAGAATGCGAGAAAATCAGCGACAATTACACCGAGGTCATTCTGCGCTTCTTTGAGGGCGACGTGCCGATGATGATCTGCACGGGCGACACGGTATCGGGTACCGGCAAACGCGAAAGCCAGTCGGAGGCCTTTACGGCACACCCGTTCACCTACACCTTCGCGCCGGTGCCGATGACGGACAAGGGCGGCTACTTCCTTGACAGTCCGTCCATCCAGTTCTCGGTCAACAGCGCTTGCAACGATCTGGATATGACGAACGAATTCATGCGTTTTCTTCTCACGAAAACCGAGTTGAACGAAATGGCGTCCGTCAAGCGTCTGATCACCCCGACGACGGACCTGTCGTTCGATAAGGTTTACGCGCCCGTCGCCGACGTCGCGCCGGAACTGATCGTCTCCCCTTCCGAACTCGGGATCGAAGATACGCTCGCCGTACAGATCCGCCTTGCCTCCTTCAAGGTCGGAACGGGCGAAATGACCATTGACGAAGCCATGGCGAAATACGGCACGCTGGAATAATCCGAACCCCACGACAACCGAAGGCCCGGCGGTCGGGCACGGCCGCACGCACGTAACGCAGAGAGGGATCAACATGACCGGTAAAAAGGCAACGTTCCGCATATCCGAGGAAAAAAGAAGGATCTTGCTCGTTGAGGATGATCTCATCAACCAGGAGATGATCCGCGAAAGCATAGGCGAGACCTATGACCTTATTGTCGCGCCGACCGGCGAGGAAGCGCTCGCCGTCATTCGCGAACAGTACGAAACGCTGAGCATCGTGCTGCTCGATCTGAACCTGCCCGGCATCAAGGGTATCGAGGTGCTCAAACAGATCAAGAGCGACCCCGCGTTTGCCCGCCTGCCGGTCATCGTCATGACCTCGGACAGCGAGGCGGAGGTGGAATGCCTCACCCTCGGCGCGATCGACTTTATTCCGAAGCCGTACCCGGCGTCGAAGGTCATCCTTGCCCGCATCCTGCGCACGGTCGAGTTATCCGAAGACCGGAACATTCTGCGTTTCACCGAAAGAGACCTGCTGACAGGGCTGTATAACAAAGATTTCTTCTACCGGTACGCCGATCAGTTGGATATGTATCACAAGGACGCACCGGCCGATGCGATCGTCGTGGACGTCAATCACTTTCACACGATCAACGACCGCTACGGCAAAGCCCGCGGCGATGAGATTTTAAAAAGTCTTGCGGAAAAAGCGCTGGGCATCGTCAACGAGACGGGCGGGATCGTCTGCCGCAGCGGCGCCGATACGTTTATGATCTACTGCCCGCACCGCACAGATTACGGCACGCGCTTCCTGAACGGACTTTGCGTTCCGCTCAGCGACGACGAAAGCACCGAGAATTACGTCCGGATCCGGGTGGGCGTGTATGCCGACGTTGATAAAACGCTTGACATCGAGCGCCGATTTGACCGTGCGAAAATGGCGGCGGAAGCCGTCCGGGATAATCTGACCAATCCCATAGGCGTGTATGACCATTCGATGCGCGAGGCGGAGATGCTTGCCGATCAGCTCATCGACGATTTTCCGACCGCACTCAAAGAAAAACAATTTGCGGTGTTTTATCAGCCCAAGTACAACATCCGCAGCGACGCGCCGGTTTTGAGCAGCGCCGAAGCGCTCGTGCGCTGGAATCACCCAAAACTCGGGATGGTCAGCCCCGGCGTTTTTATCCCGCTGTTCGAAAAAAACGGACTGATACAGGAACTTGACCGTTACGTATGGTCGGAAACGGCGGCGCAGATACGGAATTGGAAGGAACGCCTGAACGTCTCGGTACCGGTGTCGGTGAACGTTTCCCGAATCGACCTCTACGATCCCGATCTGATCGACAAGCTGCTCGCGATCGTCAAAACGGACGACCTGCGCCCCGCAGAATTGCTGCTTGAGATCACGGAATCCGCATATACCGAGAATTCGGAGCACATCGTGGAGAAGGTGAATACGCTTCGAGAACTTGGCTTTAAGATCGAAATGGATGATTTCGGTTCAGGTTACTCTTCCCTCAGTATGCTGCCGAAGATACCGATCGACGCGCTGAAAC
Source organism: Oscillospiraceae bacterium (assembly GCA_902796315.1). GTDB lineage: Bacteria > Bacillota > Clostridia > Oscillospirales > Acutalibacteraceae > DTU089. The sequence goes on from CADBON010000011.1 coordinate 6,192, forward strand.
TTGATATGATGTTTATCCGGAGCGCCTTCGGGGAACGCAAGGATACAAGACTGCTTGAAGCGATGGTACGGCTTGCCGCCTCCTTCGAAGTCCCGACGATCGCGGAGGGCGTCGAAACCGCCGAACAGGTGTTGGCGCTCAAAGCGATGGGGTGCGACGTCATTCAGGGATACTATTTCTCGCGCCCGCTTCCCGCAAACGAGTTTGAAACGTTTATAACCGAAAAACGCGAACTGCCGCCCGTCACCGCACTTTGAGTTGGCGCGCCCAAAAGTTGAGGATTATGATTGCTGCCGGTAACTGAGAGGGCGAAACCGCAACCGAAACGACGCTTAAAGAGGGGCAAGGAATGGCTCACGAAACGCCGCACACAAGTCTTTTGTTCCATTACCGTCCGCAAAAGGGGTGGATCAACGACCCGAACGGGCTGGTGTGGTTCAGGGGCTATTATCATATTTTTTATCAGCACGCGCCGAACTTTGAAACGCCGTGGCACGAGAGCATGCACTGGGGGCACGCACGAACAAAGGATTTTATCCGCTTTGAGGAACTGCCCGTCGCCCTCTTTCCCGACCAGCCGTACGACCAAGACGGTTGTTGGTCGGGCACCGCCGTTGTGAAGGACGACGTGCTGTATTTGCTTTACGCCTGTGTGAAAGGAGAAACGCAGGCGGTCGCCGTCGCCTATTCTACGGACGGCGTTCATTTTGAAAAATATGCGGGCAACCCGGTGATTGAGACGTTCCCGCCGGAGGGTTCGCCGGATTTTCGCGACCCGGCCGTATGCTTCGCCGACGGGAAATACTGGTGCGTGATGGCCTCGGGGAACCGTGAAAAGCACACCGCCGTTTTACTGCTTTATGAAAGCAGCGACTTGTTTCATTGGCAGTACCGCGGCGTGATGCAGGAATGGGAAAACGCAAAATTCGCCGAGTGCCCCTCCTTTCTGCCGTTCGGCGACAAATATCTGCTGTCCGCCTCTGTGTGCCGCGAGGATTCGCACCGGTTTTCCATCAGCGCGGGGGCGTTTGAAAACGGACGGTTTGTCGCCGAAATAACGGGAGAGGTCGATAAAGGCCCCGACCAGTACGCGGGGCAGATCTTCCGCGACCCGAAGGGGCGCGCCATTCTGATCTCGTGGATGCCGGGCTGGGCCTACGCCGGGTACCGCGAACGCGATATCGGCTGTATGTCCGTGCCGCGGGAGATCACCTTGAAGGAAGGAAAGATCTGCGCCTATCCCGTTGAAGAAGTGCGGTCGTTCCTAAAAAACGACGACGACGCGCTGATCCGTACGCCGGACGGGTTTCGCATCCGCCGCGCCGGCAGGGACGACGTCGTCTTTCGGGGCGAGATCCGGCAGCTTGCCTGCATTCGCGACGGCGATTTTCTGGAAGTATTCGTCAACGGCGGCGAAGAGGTGTATACCGCCTTGCTGTGAGCGAAAGCGGCATACGAGCGTGGCCGTAATATTATGATAATAACAAAAATCTCACCCTAAATGATTCAGGATGAGATTTTTTTAGTATTCGGCGCAAGACGTCTTACGGTCCTTTGTAAAACTGTTCCGTTACAAGCACTTGTCCGGCAAATCGGAGACGGTTTCAGTTACCGTTGAAATCAAACACGATTTCACCCGTTTTGTCGGGGTATACGTCAATATCCTTCCCGGTTTGCACAAAACGGCCGGCAGACAGACGCAGCGCGTAATCAAACGCGGCGCCGGTGAAATCCCGAAAGGTCATATACAGTACGGTTTCGTCGGCGCTGCAATACGGCACGGTGGAAACCGCGGCCGTTACAAAGCGCAGCCGAAAGTCGGGCGACTTGCAACGCACGGAAAAAGTTTGTTCTTTTGCCGTGAACACAACGTCCCCCCACGTTGCCGTAAGAACGCCGTCATCGGATATGCCCGACTCGAAATCGGCGCAATCGGGCGCGTCAAGAAAAATACCGGCGCGCACGTTCCCTTCGGAAAAGCGAAAGCCGTCCATGACGGGCAGGGCGAACGTGCCGCAGCGCGTGTCGGTGTTTTTGACGTGCAGATAGGGCTCGGCGTAATCGTCCGAATAGAGCTGCAGGTCGCGAATCCACGCCCGGTTTTTCTCAAACATCACGTTCACGCGATAATAGCGGGAATAATACCACGCCGTCTTACGCGCTTCGTTCTTGGCGTCCGTATCCGCGCAGGTGCTGTTGGGCGGCGTGTGTGCAAAACGGCGTTTGAATGCTTCGCCCGTCTCGCCGAGCGTTTGCAGCACGATCTCGCCCGAGTCGACCTTTTTTCTGAGTTTTTCCAACTGCATCGGCAGTCCTTTGGAAATATCCGTCCAGCCGAAGGAATTTTCCTGCCCGATCTGCGCATAGGCAAGACTGATCGCTTTGCCGTTATAATTCTCGTTGAAAAACCAATCGACCCACTCCGGATTGCCGCCGCCGTCCCGGTAAACGGGCTCCAGGGAACAGACCTGCTGGTCCTGCTCGGGCGAGCCGAGGCCGAGGTCGTATTGGTCAATGGGATCGGGCCCCAGCATGCGGAATACGGGAATACCGATCTGATTCCGTTCATTTCTTGCGGGTACGATCGCGTTTTTCTTGGATGGGTAGTAACCGCCCGTATAGGGCCCGCCCCAAACGGTAATGCCGTCGGTTCCGTACTGCTCTTTGCAGATACAAAAGGCGGAAAGACCGTAGGTCCTCTCGATATAGTCAAGTGAAAAAGCGTCTATGCTCCAGCACCCCGCCACCTTGGGATAAGCCCCGAAGATGCGCTTGAAGGTGTGAAAGGCGGCGTCGATCATCGCTGTACGCTCGTCGGGCGTATACGCCGACAGAAAGTTGACGCGGGTATCCCAATCCCACGGATAACGTCCGTGCCATTGCAGGCCCGCGTCCTCTGCAAGCGGCTGTACGACCTCGAACCATAAACCGATTTCCACGTCGTACCCGGATTGCAGAAGAGCGACGTACTCCGCACTGACAAGCGCGTCATACTGCAGCAGAACGGTGGAACGGAAGCGGAAACGCTTGCAGAGTTCCAATTCCTCATAAAGCGTGGGAAGAAGGTACGAATCGTCGTTGCTTCGCGGCTCGCACCCGCGGGCAAAATTGATAATATTGGCTACGTTATTCATCTTTTTCGCCTTTTTCTTTTGTTTCGCCGCTGCTTGCGGCCTGCTTTTGCCGCCGGGCGCGTTTTCTGCGGCGCTGTTCGCGGTTGTCCGCTTCCGAAGCAAAGGTCTCGACGGCGGCGTCCGTAAGGTCTTCATCCCAGACGGTTCCGCTGGTTTTCGTTTCCGCCCACGGGCAAAGCGTTTGGTAATCGGTGTCCAGGATCACGGTATAGGGCGGCCCGCATCGGTCGTCGACGGCCATATACAAATGCCGTCCTTCGCTGATAAGCGAGGAAGGACGTTCCACGTCGGGGTCATCTACCCGATCGTAGATTTCCTTGGTGATCTCATAGAGATCGTGATTCGGCCCGCCGCCGATTTCTGCCGTGTACCGCCCCGTTTCGGGGTCGTAGCAGCAGCGCCAGCCGGTTCCTTTTTTGAACTCCATTGCACACACCTCTTTACGGGAAACGCTTTTTGAACGGCACAAGCCGGGACGTTTAACGCTATTTTAGCATAAAACCGTCAAAAAGAAAAGCAGAAAAAAGCAACTTTCAAGCGAATCCGCGCCAAGGGCTTTCACGGCGGGCATTGACTTTTCGGCGTTTGTTTTTTATAATGGTATCGAAACCAGCGCCGCCGTCTTGCGGCGTCGGAAAGGGGCGAAAAATAATGTGGCTCAAAGGTGATACCCATCTGCACACGACCGCTTCGGACGGCGTACTGTCGCGCGAAGAACTGCTTGACGCCTGCAAAAAGCGCGGGCTGGACTTTGTGATGGTGACCGACCACAACCGTCACGGCGTGGGCGAAAAATCGTTTTACCACAAGGGAATGCTCGTCATCCCGGGCGAAGAGGTCACGCAGAACGGCTACGGCCATATGAACATCTGGGGCACGGGCATCCCGACGATGAACGGCGAGCGGCCCGCGGGTCCCGAGGTTTATTACGACATGGCGCAAAAGGCCCACGACGCCGGGGCGACCGTGTCGATCAACCACCCGTTTGACAAAAAGTTCAGTTGGACGGTCGATCTGGAAAACTTCCCCGCCGACTCGTACGAGATCTGGAACACGGTCATGCACGGCGACAATATGCGCGCCATTGACTGGTGGCACGGCGAACTGCTCAAGGGGCGGCGCCTGCCCGTGGTCGGCGGCAGCGATTACCACCGCGATTACGCGCACATTACCCGCCTGCTGGCGGTGCCCGTCACCTACGTCAACGCCGAGGAGAACACCGAGGAAGCGGTGCTCAAAGCCATCCGCGAGGGGCGCGTCTTTATCGCCAACAGCCCCAAGTCCGGGCAGTTGATGCTCACCTGCGGCGACAAAACGATCGGCGACACGGTCGAACTGGCGCCCGACACGGCCATCACGCTGACCGTCAGCAAGCTCAAGGCGGGAATGCGCGTCGAGGTCTTTAACAACGACGAACTTGTCTATTACCACAAGGCGAAAGTCGGCGCGCCGCACACGGCGGTGCTGCGCGATTGCAAGCCCGGCTTCGTGCGCGCGCAGATCCGTTACGACTATCCCGCCCTCGGCAAGGCGATCTATAAGAAAGCGATCGCCAAAATCTTTCCGCCGGACGCGGGGTTGCCCGTGCCGAGTTTTGCCTGGGCGCTGACCAACCCCATCTGGCTGACCGAAAAGGAGGAAACCCGCTGATGTGGAACCCTGCCGACTGGAACGGCAAAACCAAGGCCGTTACCTTTTCCTACGACGACGCCGTGCATCAGGACGCGCGGCTGATCGGCCTGTTTAACGATTACGGCTGCAAGGGTACGTTCAACCTGAACTCGGGCCTTTTGGGCAAAGAGAACACGCTGGACTGCTGGGGCGTGACCGTGCGGCACGACAAGTGGCGCCCTGAAGAAGTCGCCGGTGTGTATCGCGGTCATGAGGTGGCGGTGCACACCGTCACCCACCCGAATCTGACGAAACTGACGCCCGAAGACGCGCGACGCGAGATCGACGAGGACCGCAAAGCCCTTTCCGCGCTGGTCGGGTACGACGTGGTCGGCATGGCCTATCCGAGCGGCGGCGTCAATTTCAACGAGGCCGTGGCGGACGTCGTGCGCACAACGCCCGTGAAATACGCCCGCACGACGGTCAGCACGAACGCGTTTGACCTGCAGGACGACCTATACGTCTTCCGCCCCAGCGTGCACCATTCGGATTATGA
>CADBON010000012.1 GCA_902796315.1 Oscillospiraceae bacterium
GCATAAACCGATGAGGAAGAGTGAGTAAGTTCCCACTGTCGGGCACAGAGAGCCGCGGGTTGGTGTAACGCGGCGCCGGCAACCGAACCGAATGGGCTTCCGAGGGCGAGCAGAAACGGGCACGCGCCCCCAGTATGCAAGCCGGAGAAGGGACTCCGTTATCAAAAACCGCATATCTCGTGTATGTGAAAGTGGATGGCAACATCAAGCAGGGTGGCACCGCAGGAGAGTATCTCTTGTCCCGGCAGTCGAAAGACGGGGACGGGAGTATTTTTTTGTCCCCGCGAACACAACCTGTTGCTTAGAAAGGAGCAATCAAGATGGCTGACAAAAACATTCCTTACAAAATCTATCTCGAAGAAAACGAACTGCCGACCAGTTGGTACAACGTGCGCGCCGATATGAAAGAAAAACCGGCGCCGCTGCTGAACCCCGCCACGCTGAAGCCCATGACGGTAGAAGATCTTGCCCCCGTGTTCTGCACCGAACTCGCCAGGCAGGAACTGGACAACGACACGCGCGAGGTCCCCATCCCGCAAGAGATTTTGGACTTTTACAAAATGTACCGTCCTTCGCCGCTGGTGCGCGCTTACTTCCTGGAAAAAGCGCTGGACACCCCCGCGAAGATCTATTACAAATTTGAGGGCAACAACACCAGCGGTTCGCACAAGCTGAACTCCGCCATCGCCCAGGCCTATTACGCGAAAAAGCAGGGTCTGAAAGGCGTTACGACCGAAACCGGCGCCGGCCAGTGGGGCACGGCCCTCTCGATGGCGTGCGCGTTCTTCGGCTTGGACTGCAAGGTGTATATGGTCAAGGTTTCGTACGAGCAGAAGCCCTTCCGCCGCGAGGTCATGCGTACCTACGGCGCGTCGGTCACCCCCTCCCCGTCCGACACGACGGACATCGGCCGCAAGATCCTTGCCGAGCATCCCGGAACGGGCGGCTCGCTGGGCTGCGCGATCTCCGAAGCAGTCGAGTGCGCCGTCAAATCGAACGGCGATTACCGCTATGTGCTGGGCAGCGTGCTGAGCCAGGTGCTGCTGCACCAGAGCGTGATCGGCCAGGAAGCCAAGACGGCCTGCGACAAGTACGGCATCAAGCCCGACATCATTATCGGCTGTGCCGGCGGCGGTTCCAACCTCGGCGGCCTGATTGCCCCCTTCATGGGCGAGAAACTGCGCGGCGAGGCCGATTACCGCATTATCGCGGTCGAGCCCGCCAGCTGCCCGTCGTTCACCCGCGGTGTGTACGCGTACGACTTTGCGGACACCGGCATGATCTGCCCGCTTGCCAAGATGTATACGCTCGGCTGTGACTTCATCCCCTCGCCCAACCACGCCGGCGGCCTTCGCTACCACGGCATGAGCCCGATCCTGTCGAAACTGTACGACGACAAGATGATCGAGGCCGTTTCCGTTGAGCAGACGGCGGTCTTTGAGGCGGCCGAGCTCTTCGCCCGCACCGAAGGTACCCTGCCCGCGCCCGAAAGCAGCCACGCCATTCGCGCCGCGATCGACGAGGCCCTCAAGTGCAAAGAGACCGGCGAAGAAAAGACCATCCTCTTCGGTCTGACCGGCACCGGCTATTTCGATATGGTCGCCTATGAGAAGTTCAACAACGGCGAAATGAGCGACTATATCCCCTCCGACGAAGAACTGGCGAAATACCGCGAGATGCTTCCGAAAGTGGACTGAGTTTTCAATCAACAAAAAACGCCTCTCGAGTGTGACCTCGAGAGGCGTTTTTATGGTTCAGTTCTTAATGCTTGCTTTTCTCGTTGCGTTCGCGGACGACGAAGCGCACGGGGGTACCCTCAAGGCCGAACACTTCGCGGATCTGGTTCTCGAGATAGCGCTGATAACTGTAATGGAACAGTTCGGCGCTGTTGACGAAACAGACGAACGTCGGCGGACGTGTGGACGCCTGGGTCATATAAAAGATCTTCAGCCGTTTGCCCTTATCCGTCGGGGGCTGTACGCGCAGCGTAGCGGCCGCCAAAATCTCGTTGAGCTGGCCGGTCTTGACGCGCATGGCGTTCTGTGTGTCGACGAACTTGATCAACTCGAACAGGCGGTCAAGCCGCTGCCCGGTCTTGGCGGAGATGAAGATGATGGGCGCGTAACTCATAAACGAAAAGTCGTTCATCAGTTTTTTGCGGTAAGCGTCCATCGTACGGCCGTCTTTTTCGCAGGCGTCCCACTTATTGACGGCGATGATGCAGCCCTTCCCCTGCTCGAGCGCAAGGCCGGCCACTTTGCTGTCCTGCTCGGTGAAACCCTCGACGCCGTCGATCATAATGACGCAGACGGTGGCGCGTTCCACGGCGAGTTCGGTACGCAGGGTGCTGTACTTTTCGACCTGGTCGTCGACACGCGATTTGCGCCGCAGGCCGGCGGTGTCGATAAACATAAACCGGCCGAAATCGTTTTCGACGAAACTGTCGGTCGCGTCGCGCGTGGTGCCCGCGATGTCGGAAACGATCATGCGTTCTTCACCGATGATCTTGTTGACGAGCGACGATTTGCCGACGTTCGGCTTGCCGATAACGGCGACCTTGATGAAATCGTCCTCATCCTCGCCCACGCCCGTGAACTCCTGCGGCAAGCGCTCAAACACCTCGTCGAGCAGGTCGCCGGTACCGTGACCGTGCACGGACGAAACGGGGATCGGATCGCCGAGACCGAGGTTGTAAAACTCATAATACTCGGCCGGCAGGTCGCCGACGGAGTCGCACTTGTTGACGCAGAGAAGGATGGGCTTGCCGCTCTTTTGCAGCATAGCCGCCACCTCGCGGTCGGTCGCCACGACCCCGTCGCGCAGATCGACGACGAAAATGATCACGTTGGCGCTGTCGATGGCGATTTGCGCCTGGCGGCGCATCTGCGAAAGAATGACGTCCTGCGACGCGGGCTCGATACCGCCCGTGTCCACCAGCAGCAGATGGCGACCGCGCCACTCGCAATCGCCGAAAATGCGGTCACGCGTCACGCCCGGGGTGTTGTCCACGATGGCGAGCCGCTTGCCCGTGAGTTTATTGAAAAGTGTGGATTTGCCGACGTTCGGGCGGCCGACAATCGCCACAACAGGTCGCGCCACGGCGGGCACCTCCTTTTACAGATTACTTGCGTCTTGCCCGAGAAGCGCCGCCAAAAACGATTGGCCGTCGTTCCGGTTGGCGGTCACGGGGACGCCCAAAGTCGCGGACAGTTCTTCGACGGTCATACCGTCCAAAAAGCAATCGCCCTCGCTGCGAAGCGAGACGCGGGGGATCAGCAATTCGCCGCCGAGGGGCTTTCCGCCGAGCTGCGACGCGATGTCCGCACCGGTCAAGAGGCCCGCGACGGTGACGGTCGGGCCGAAGAACGCGTTGCGGACGGTGTAAACGTGAACGCAGAGCCCCGAAAACTTGTCGCAGGCGGCGCGTACCAATTCGTCCATCAGCGGCCGGGCCGCTTCGCCCGTGGCAAGACTGATCTCGCGGTGCACGTCACGCGCGGGCTCCTCATCCAATGCGGCGATAAACTCCGCTTTGAGCAGCGCGCAGAGTCCGACGCCGTTTTCCAGTTGCGGAAAGCCGCCGTAGGCGTCAGCGGCGGGCAAATCGCGCCCGGCGAGCAGATAAAATTCGTCCGAGGCGTACGCCAGTTTTTCGCCGCCGTGGTACCACGCGAAATGGGCATTGAACTCGTCGATGATATCCAGCACGGCGGCCGCCTCGGCGCCGGTGTAAGTGCGCAGCGCGGGCAATCCCTCGCGGTACTTCGTAAGACCCACGGGCACGGCCGCCACGCTTTTGACAGCGGGCGCCAGCTTGGAGAGTTCGTCGAGCGAAAAGCGCAGTTCGTCGCCGTCGTTGATACCGGGGCACAGCACCAGTTGGGTGTTCATGGCGACGCCGGCGTCGGCAAAGCGACCCAAGAGCGCGAGCGATTCGCCCGCATGGGGGTTGCCCATCATTTTGACGCGCAGAGCGGGGTTCATCGTGTGGACGGAAACGTTGATGGGCTCGATATGCAGATCGATAATGCGCTGCACCTCGCGCTCCGAAAGGCCGGTCAGCGTGATATAACTGCCGAACAGAAAACTCATGCGGGCGTCGTCATCCTTGACGTAGAGCGTGTCGCGCAGGCCGCAGGGCATTTGGTCCACAAAGCAGAAAATACACTTGTTTTTGCAGACCTGCTGACGGTCCATCAAATAGGAGCCGAAGTCGAGCCCGATGTCGCTCAGCTCGCTCCCCTTGCGGACGTGAAGGGTCAGCGTTTCATCGCCCCGCCGCACCGTCAGCGACAGTTTTTTGGCCTGGATAAAGAAGCGGTAATCCAACACGTCGCAGATCTCGTGACCGTTGACGGACAGCAGTTCGTCGCCCGCGAGCACACCCGCGCGCGCGCCGTAAGAGCCCGTTTCCACGGCCGTTACCGTCACTGCCATTGCGTCACCGCCTCACAAAAAGCGCTTTATAAACTCCAATAGGGCGGAGAGATTGCTCTCACCGCCCTTGGAATCGGAACTTTGTACTTAGTCTTCCTCGACCTCGATAACCTGCTTGCCGTTGTAGTAGCCGCAGGCCTTGCACAGCCGATGCGGTCTCATATACTCACCGCATTTGGGGCACTTGACAAGCGTCGGGGCGTCCATTTTCCAGACGTTGGATCTTCTTTTGTTTTTCCGTGCCTTGGAAACGTGTCTTTTCGGAACTGCCATAAAAATTTAACCTCCTATCGTCAGGCGTTTGCCGAGAATTATTGATCCAGAAGCTGCGAAAGCACGTCCCACCGGGGATCTTTGGGGGCGGAGCAGCTGCATTGGCCCTTGTTGAGGTTTTGCCCGCAGATGGGACAAAGACCTTTGCAATCCTCTTTGCAGAGGTATTTGGTCGGAAGCGCGAGCAAAATATCTTCGCGCACGAGGGCGTCGAGGTCGAGTTTCAGGTCGGGAACCTCGATATAGTCGTCGTCGGGCCCGTTTTCAAGCGCCTTGACGAGCGCGTGCTCTACGGGAACGGTCACGTCGCGGACGGTGCGTTCGGCACAGCGGTCGCAGGGCGCGTCATACGTATACGACGCGGCGGCCGACAGCGTTACGATACCGGCCCGGTTGCGTACCTCGCCGGCAACGCGGACGGGCGACACAAACGGTTGTTCGCCGCCGATGGCGACGTCCGCCATCGAAAACGCGTAGTCAAACGGAACGCGGGCGCCGTCGACCTGAAAGACGGATTCAAGTTCAAGAATCATAGTCGGCCCTCTCAACACACCCGATTATTATACCTATGATAATCGGTTTTGTCAATCAAAATTTTTAAAAAAAGGCAAAATTACCCTCTGCGCTGCAAAGGGTAATCTCACGTCAGATTTTTTGCGCGTAATCAAATACGCCCGCGGGCAGGTTGGCCTCGTCTTCGGAGACGGTCATGACGAAGTCGGTGCTGAACGTCTCGGACAGATATTTGAGCCGGACAAGCAGTTTGACGAACTCGTCATAATTGCGGCCGATGATTTTGAAGGTGGCGTCGACGAAAATCTCGGTAATATCGTGATCCTGCGCCAAAATGCCGCAGATCATGCCGTAGAAAGCGGAAACGCCCTCCACGCCGTAGGTCTCGGTCTCGACCAGACGGGCGCGGTGCGTGATCTCGTAAGTAAGCAGAGGGGATTTTTCCAGCACGACGACAGAGCCGTTGGATTTTTCAACCGCCTCGTCGATCATGGCGATCAGACGTTTGGTCTTGCCGGAACCCTTGTTGCCGATAATGAGTGAAACCATATTTTATCAATCCTTTCTTATACAAGTCGCCGCAGGCGGTAACTGTCAGTTGCCCAGCCGGGTTTCCAGTTCGGCGCGGTGCGCCTCGTACCCGGGTTTGCCGATGAGGGCAAACATATTCTTTTTGTAACTCTCGACGCCGGGCTGGTTAAAGGGGTTGATGCCCAGGATATAGCCGGAAACAGCGCAGGCCTTTTCGAGGAAGAAAATGAGTTCGCCGAGGTTGTACGCGTCCATCGTTTCGAGCGTCAGGATCATATTGGGCACGCCGCCGTCGGTATGGGCGAGCAGAGTGCCGAGAAACGCCTTTTCGTTGACGAAATCAAGGGTTTTGCCGGCAACGAAGTTGAAGCCGTCGCCGTTTTCGGGATCCTCTTCGATCGTGACGTCGGTGCGGGGTTTGAGAAAACGGACGACCGTTTCAAACAAAATGTGTTTACCTTCCTGCACGAACTGGCCGAGCGAGTGCAGATCGGTGGAAAAGATGGCGGAAGAGGGGTACAGGCCCTTGCCGTCTTTACCCTCGCTCTCACCGAAGAGCTGTTTGAACCACTCGTTCATCATGGTGTAGTCCGGCTCATAGGAAATCATCATTTCCACGGCCTTGCCCTTGCGGTACAGAATGTTGCGCAGGGCGGCGTAGCGGTAGCAATCGTTGTTGGTGAGATCGCCCTCGGCTAAGGCGCTGCGGGCGTCAGCCGCGCCGCGCATCAGTTCGTCGATATCGATGCCGGCGGCGGCGATCGGCAGCAGGCCGACGGCGGTCAGCACGGAATAGCGGCCGCCCACGTCGTCGGGAACGACGAAGGTGCGGTAACCCTCACGGTCGGACAGTTCTTTGAGCGTGCCGCGCGCCTTATCGGTGGTGGCGTAGATGCGGTCGGCGGCGCCGGCCTTGCCGTACTTCTTTTCAAGCAGCGATTTGAACACGCGGAACGCAATGGTCGGTTCGGTCGTTGTACCGGATTTGGAGATCACGTTGACGGAAAAATCGCGACCCTCGCAAAGACGGACGACGTCCGCAAGAGCAGAGGCGGACAGGGTGTTGCCGGTGAAGTAGATCTCGGGCTTGTCAAAGTTATTATGATACTGCGAACGGCAGAACTCGATCGCGGCGCGCGCGCCGAGATAGGAACCGCCGATGCCGATCACGATGAGCACGTCGGAGTCGCTGCGGATCTTCGCGGCGGCCTCTTTGATGCAGGCAAACTCCTCACGGTCGTAATCGACGGGCAGATCCAGCCAGCCGAGGAAGTCGCTGCCGGCGCCGTTGCGGGCGTTAAGCGTCGCAACCGCGGCGTCGACTTCGGGGGCGATAGCGGCGTAATCCGCCTCGCTGACGAAATCTTTTAAGTAATCGGTGGTAAGGGTAACGGGCACTTGGCATCATCTCCATATCTCGAATACAATTCATTACCAGTTTAGAGTATACCATTTCTTACCACCTTTTTGCAAGGGGCTATCGGCTTTTTTTGCATTTATTTACAAATTCCTTACACCTGCGGAAGATTGGCTGCCGCGCGTGCCGCGGCGATCGCCGCCCCGCCGACAAGCGTGATCGCCGCCAAAACGGCGCTCGCCAGCAGCGTGTACAGGCGCACGAGTTTTTCGGTTTGCACGTTATCCCTCCCCCATGGCGGTGTTGAGCATCCTGCCGAGCGCCCCGCCGACAAGGTCGCCCGAATAGACGGCCTCCTCCAGCGTATTGGCGTCGGTGCCGAACTCGAGAAGCAGCGAACACGGCGTAAGATCCATATTGTAGCGGCGGTAACAGAAATAGACGGGCCGCATCAGCGACGGCGATTCGGCGGCGATCTGCTTTTGCAGGGCAAGAGCAAAAACAAGGTTTTGCCGCCAGTTCGGGAAACCCTCTACCCCGCCGCCCTCGCAACCGCTGATGATCATGACCTGGGCGGCCTTTTTGCCGTTGACGACGGCGGTGGGTTTAGATTTGGTTCCGTCGTCGTAGTGAATGGCGTCGCGGTGGACGTCGAGCGTCAGCACGATGGACGGGTACTGCTTCAAATACTTGCGAACGGTCGCCTCGGAGCGGTCGTAGGCGCCGTTGTAACTGCGGTCGTGCACGGTGCGGTCGTGCAGGACGGTAAACCCCGCCTCCTCGAGCCGTTCGGCGATGGCGTCGCCCACGCGCACGACGGTGCGCGCGCCGTCCTCAGTGCGGGAGTTGTAGTCGGCAGAATACCAGCCCTTGTCAAGCAGTTCATACCCCTCGGTCGTGTGGGTGTGGTAGATGAGGATATACGGCTTGTCTTTGGTGACGTTGCCGTAGGCGGGCGTCGCTGCCAAGAGTTTTGCGAGGTCGGGCTTTTCTTCGGTGCGGTTGCAGACCGTCACGCCGCCGCTTTGAAGCGAGACGGAACGCTCGCTCAAATCCTCTTCATACACCTCGCCCGTTTTCTTGTACTTCTCATACTGCGGCTCGGCCGCGGCCATCAGCGCGAGCACATCGGCGGGCGTTTGCAGGGCGGAACGCTCCGCCGTGCCGTCGGCAAAACCGACCGTACCGGGCGTTGCCGCAGCGGGGGCCGCCCGCTCCCCCGAACGTACGACGGCCGCGACGCTTCGTTTCGTACCCAAAGCCGTTCGCAAAACACGCGCGCCGCAATCGCCGAGAACGTCCGCGCCGCGAAAGGCCCCTACCGTCAACAACACGCACAACAGCACGCACAGCCGTGATTTCACCGTTACCACCTCGGTTATGCCTATGCGCAAAGCGCGCGGATTATGAGAGGGCAAGGAGTTCTTCACGCGAGAGCGCCGGCTGAAGGGCGCGATTGAGCGCCAGCGCGATGACCGCCGCCGCGTTGCGAACAAGTTTGTCGGCGTCCTTTGGGGTAACGACAAGCCCGTCGTCGCTCTCTTCACCCGCAAAAACGGCGGAGGAGATCACGGTCGGCACACCGACGGCGATAACGGGCACACCGAGCGCGGACGCGTCGATGCGACGGCGGCTGTTGCCGACGCCCGACCCGGGCGCGATCCCGGTATCGGACAGTTGAACGGTGGTGCCCAACCGTTCAACGCGACGGGCGGCGAGCGCGTCGACGGTCACCACGGCGCAGGGTTTTACGACGGGCACGAGCGAGCGCAGGATCTCGGCCGTTTCGATGCCCGTTTTGCCCAGCACGTCGGCGCAGACCACGGCGACGGGGCGCAGGGGCGCGGCAACGCCCGCCTCGCTGCGCAGATCCTCGTCAATATGACGGGTCGCGAACACGCCCGAAGCGGCACGCGGGCCGAGCGCGTCCGCGGTGATCTCCGGATTGCCGACGCCCGCGACAAGAACAGGCCCCTCCCCTTCGGGCAGCAGGCGCGTCAAACAATGCGCCAGCGTTTCGGCCGCGGCGCCGTCGGCGGCGGGCGGCAGTTCGAACAGCACGGGCGATTCGAGCGTGATATAGGTGCCGACCGCTTTGCCGAGTCGTTCCGCCGAGGCGGCGTTCGTGATCTGCACGACGGTGGTTTTGAGGCCGTCTGTTTCCTGCTCGGTCACGTACACGCCGTCAAGGTCGCCGCTTATCTCGCTGCGCTCGAGCGCAAGGTCTGTAAAGTACGTCATACCATCACCCGTAATCAGTATGTCACGGACGGCGGAAACTATCCCGAAAACCTTGAAAAACACAGCGCGGTGTGCTACAATAAAGCGATACCAGAATAAAGGAGAACGCCTTATGAAACTCGGAATCGTCGGCCTGCCGAACGTCGGCAAGAGCACACTCTTCAACGCCCTGACGGGCGCCGGGGCGGCCGCCGCCAACTACGCTTTTTGCACCATCGAGCCGAACGTCGGCGTAGTGAACGTGCCGGATAAGCGGCTGGATGCGCTGTGCGAAATGTACCACCCCGTCAAGGTCACGCCCGCCACGATCGAGTTTGTGGATATTGCGGGACTTGTGAAAGGCGCCAGCAAGGGCGAGGGACTGGGCAACAAGTTTTTGTCGCATATCCGCGAAGTGGACGCCGTGCTACACGTGGTACGCTGTTTTGACAACGACGACATTATGCACGTAGACGGTTCCATCGACCCAAGCCGCGATATCGAGACCATCAACCTGGAGTTGATCCTTTCCGACGTGGAGGTGCTGCAGCGGCGCATCGACAGAACGCAGAAAGCCATGAAGGGCGACAAGAGCCTAGGCGCGGAACTCACCGTGCTCGAAAAGGTGATGGACGCCCTGCAAAACGGCAAATGCGCCCGCGCCTGCGAACTGACGAAGGACGAACAAGCCGTGATCGATACGGTCGACCTGCTGACCTCCAAACCCGTCATTTACGCCTGCAATATGAGCGAAGCCGACTTCGCGGGCGGGCTGGACAGCAACGAACGCTACCAGGCCGTGTGCCGCATCGCCGCCGAAGAGGGCAGCGAAGTGCTGCCCATCTGCGCCGAACTGGAGGCCGAGATCGCGGAACTGCCCGCCGATGAAAAGGCGATGTTTTTGGCCGACCTCGGCATTGAGGAAGGCGGC
>CADBON010000013.1 GCA_902796315.1 Oscillospiraceae bacterium
GGCACGCCCTACACCGGCAGCGGCTGTCTGAGCCACGGTCTGGGCGTACTGGCCGACAGTTTCGTGGCGGTGGATCATCTGCTGCGCGAACATCCCGCCGACGCCAAGAACCTTCTGCCCGCGCTACGCGCCGGGTTCCGTGGGTACGAAAACTTCCGCGATTATCTGAAATCACTGCCGAAATTCGGCAACAACGACGAGGAGACCGACCGCGAGGCCAAGCAGATCGTCGAAAGGATATCGGACATGATCGCGCGGCACAAGAACTATCTCGGCAACCCCTTCCGCGCTGACTGGTCCAGCCCCACGACGCACCTGCTGTACGGCTACTGGGTGGGCGCCACGCCCGACGGGCGCGCCCCGCGCGAGGAGTTGAGTTACGGCGTGGACCCGCTGTTCGGCGAGGCCGAGCACGGCATGGGATTCCGCGTGCTGTCGTGCATGTGCCTGCCGTTCGAGAAGATGGACGGCGGTTATGCCTCGCATTTCGGCATCAATCCCAAGTTTTTCAAGGCGCCGACGTTAGAGGAAAAGGGACTGGAATTCGCTGACCGCGTCATTCGTCCGCTGTTTTTCAACCCCGAGGACAAAGCCGAAGTCAAGCCATTTTATCTCTACGTCAACGTCACCACCCCCGACACGCTGCGCAAGGTGCTGGCCGAACCGAAAAAATACGCCCCTTCGGGCGTGTACATCATGCGCATCCACGGCACGTTCGTGAACTTCCTCGACCTGTCGCCCGACATTCAGCAGGACATTATCAAGCGGCTCGACCTTGAGTCGACCGCGCTGTAAGGAGCGCCTATGAACACAATCGGACTGGATATCGGCACCACCTCGCTGTGCGGGGTGTGTGTAGACGCCGCGACGGGCGAAGTGCGCAAGACCGTCACCCGCCCCAATACCGCGGCGCTGCAGAGCACGCAGCCGTGGGAAAAGACGCAGGACGTCCGCGCGCTGCTTGCCTGCGTCCGTGAGATTTTTGACGAACTGGCCGCCGGCGGCGCGGCCTGCGTCGGCGTGACAGGGCAAATGCACGGGATCGTGTACCTGAATGCAACGGGCGATCCCGTTTCGCCCCTGTATACGTGGCAGGACGGGCGCGGCGACCGGCCGTTCCGCGACGGCAAAACCTACGCGCAGTATGCGAGCGACGTGACGGGCCGCCCGCTTGCCACCGGCTACGGCGCGGTGACGCATTTTTATAACACGGTCAACGGGCTTGTCCCGCCGGACGCCGTGTGCTTCTGTACGGTCCACGACCTGTGCGTGATGGCCCTCACGGGGCGCAAGTCGCCGCTGACGCATCCCTCGGACGCCGCCTCCTTCGGCCTGTTTGACGCCGAAAACGACCGCTTTGACGACGAGGCGATCCACGCGCTCGGTCTGACTCGCGATTTCTTCCCCGCGGTGGCGCAGGGCGAGATCGCCGCGGGCGCGACCGCGGCGGGCGTACCCGTCTCCGTTGCCGTCGGCGACAACCAGGCGGGCGTTCTGGGCTCGCTTGCCGACCTGCCGCACAGTCTGCTCGTCAACGTCGGCACCGGCAGCCAACTTTCGTGCGTGGTGCCGCGCTATATCCGGCAGGACGGGCTGGACTGCCGCCCGCTGGCTGAGGGGCGGTATTTGCTCGCCGGCTCCGCTCTCTGCGGCGGCCGCGCCTATGCGATTTTGGAAGCGTTCTTCCGTCAGGTCGTGCGGGAGATCGGCGGTACAGAGATCGATTCGGCCTACCCCGCGATGGATAAATTGATGGAAACGGCTTTGCCCGACGACCCGCTGACGGTCACGACGACCTTTGCGGGAACGCGCGCCGAGCCCGGCAAGCGCGGCGCTGTCGAAAACGTCGGAATCGCCAATCTGACGCCCGCCGCCCTGTGTGACGGCGTACTCGGCGGCATGGTACGCGAACTGCTTGGGTACCGCGATACGATGGCGCCCTTTTTCGCCGCGCCGCCCACGAAACTGGTCGGCTCGGGCAACGGTCTGCGCCGTAACGCCGCCCTGCGCAGCCGCGTGGCGCGTGAATTCGGTCTGCCGCTGCAGATTCCCGTCAACCGCGAGGAAGCGGCGTTCGGCGCGGCGCTGTACGGCACCGTATGCGCAGGTCTGTACGCCTCGCTCGACGATACACGGCGGCTGATCCATTACGAAGAAACGGAGGGATGAACGTGAACGAGCTTTTGAACGGTCCCCTGTTTTTTGAACCGAACCGCGTCGGACGCGTCTACACGGGCGGCGCCCTGTTTGCGAACTTTTTCGGCGACGCCTCCGTCGATTGTTTCGAGCCGGAGGAGTGGATCGCGTCCTCCGTGAAAGCCATCAACAAAGTGAGCAAAAGTCCGAAAGAGGGCGTCTCGCGGGTGCGGGGCACGACCCTCTATTGGGACGATGTATCGGCGCAGTACCCGCATGAACTGTTCGGCGGCCGCCATTCGTTCGGCGTGCTGACCAAAGCGCTTGACAGCGCGGTGCGGCTGCCCGTGCAAGCGCACCCCGACAAGGCGTTTTCGCGGCGCTGTTTCCACAGCGAATACGGCAAGGCGGAATCGTGGCTCGTCCTTGCGACGCGGCCGGGCGCCTGCGTTTATTTCGGCTTCAAAAAACCGATTTCCAAGGAAGAATTCCGCGCGGCGGTCGAACGGTCGCGCACCGACAGGGACGCCATGGTGCCGCTTCTCAACCGCGTGCCCGTGAAGCCGGGCGACGTCTTTTTCGTGCCCGCCCGCATGGTGCACGCCATCGGCCCCGGCTGTCTGATGCTGGAAGTGCAGGAGCCGACCGATTTCACCATCCAGCCCGAATACTGGTGCGAAAACTATCGTCTGAACGAGCGCGAGATGTACCTGGGACTTACGCAGGACGAAGCGCTGGACGTGTTTGATTACGACCTCGCCGGCGACGAGGCAGTCGCCCGCGGACGGCGTTCGCCGAAGTTGCTGTCGGATGCGGACGGCGTGCGACATGAAGCGCTGATCACCGCCGACGACACCCCCTGCTTTGCGGTCGAACGGCTGACGCTGACCGAGACCTCCCGCCCCCTGCCGCACCGCCCCGCCGTGTACGTCGTGACCGACGGAGAAGGCCGTCTTACGTGGGACGGCGGCGCCGAGAGCGTGCGCA
>CADBON010000014.1 GCA_902796315.1 Oscillospiraceae bacterium
GCCCCCTGCCGCACCGCCCCGCCGTGTACGTCGTGACCGACGGAGAAGGCCGTCTTACGTGGGACGGCGGCGCCGAGAGCGTGCGCAAAGGGGCCTACTTTTTCCTGCCCTACGCTGCGCCGGACGTGACCGCCGCGACCGACGGCCGTCTGCAGTTGGCGGCGTGTCTGCCGCCGAGGGCATAGGGGGGAACTTGTCCTTGACTTTTCCCCTGCGATAGTGTAAACTGTTTTCAGCTCATTTCTATATAAAAGGAGATTGCTTTCATGGCAAAACGGTATTTTACTTCCGAGTCCGTGACAGAGGGGCATCCCGATAAAATCTGCGACCAGATTTCCGACGCGATCCTGGACGCGATCCTGTCGCAGGACAAAATGGCGCGCGTGGCGTGCGAAACCACCTGCACCACCGGTATGGTGATGATTATGGGTGAGATCTCCACCACCGCGCACGTCGATATTCCCGCCGTTGCCCGTAAAGTCATCAACGATATCGGCTTTGACAAAGACAGCTACGGCTTTGACGGCAACACCTGCGCCATTCTCACCAACATCGACAAGCAGAGCGCCGACATCTCGATGGGCGTCAGCGAATCGCTTGAGCGCAAGGACGGCAACACCGACCCGAACGACCTGTTCGGCGCCGGCGACCAGGGTATGATGTTCGGCTTCGCCTGCAACGACACGCCGGAGTTGATGCCCCTGCCGATCTCGATGGCGCACAAACTGGCGCGCCGTCTGACCGAGGTCCGCAAAAACGGCACCTTGCCCTACCTGCGCCCGGACGGCAAGAGCCAGGTCACCGTCGAGTATGACGGCAACGACAAGCCCGTGCGGATCGAGGCGGTCGTCATCTCCAGCCAACACGACCCGATCGACATGGCCGTGCTGCGCAAAGATATCATCGAGCACGTCATCCGCCCGATCCTTCCCGCGGAATACATCGACGAAAACACCAAGTTCTACGTCAACCCGACCGGCAACTTCGTCATCGGCGGTCCCGCCGGCGACAGCGGCCTGACCGGGCGCAAGATCATCGTCGACACCTACGGCGGCTATTCCCGTCACGGCGGCGGCTGCTTCTCGGGCAAAGACCCGACCAAAGTGGACCGCAGCGCCACCTACGCCGCCCGCTACGTCGCCAAAAACGTCGTCGCCGCCGGCCTTGCCGACAAGTGCGAACTGCAGATCGCCTACGCCATCGGCGTCGCCCATCCCCTGTCGGTCCGCATCGACACCTTCGGCACGGGCAAACTGCCCGACGACAAGATCGAAGAACTGGTCGAAAAATACTTCGACCTGCGTCCCGCCGCCATTATTGAAAAACTCGACCTGCGCAAGCCGCAGTACCTGCCGCTTGCCGCGTACGGTCACATGGGCCGCACCGATCTCGGCGTGGCCTGGGAAAAGACCGATATGGCCGACACGCTCCGCGAGGCCGCCAGTCTGTAATGAACAAACCGCAGGATACCGGCAACCCGCACGACGGCCACCGTTCACGCTTAAAAAAGCGCGTACGGGAACAGGGATTCGCTCAGCTTGAGGACCACGAGGCCCTCGAGCTGTTGCTGTTTTCAACGATCCCGCGGGCGGATACCAATGCCCTTGCCCACCGTCTGATCACACGCTTCGGCTCGCTCGGCGGGGTGTTCGGCGCAAGTCTCGCCGAATTGCAAAGCGTGGAGGGCGTCGGTGAAAGCACCGCACTCATGCTGGCAACGGCGGGCGAACTGTTCACCCGCACCGCGCGTGAAAGTTCCGTCCGGTACGGCACGATGCGTGAAAAATCGCGGCTGACCGCCGCGGTGTCGCGCCTGTTTCTGAACGAAGGGCAAGAGAAGTTGTACCTGCTCTGCTTCGACGAGACCATGCACCTGAAAGACACCGCCTGCGTGGCCGCGGGAGACGGCTCGCACGTGCAGTTCGACCAGAAGAAGATCCTCGCGAAAATGATCGAGACAAACGCAACCATTGGCGTGCTGGCACACAACCATCCCGGCGGCACAAGCGACCCCTCCGTGGCGGACATCGACGCCACCCGCGCGGTGGCGGTACTGCTTCGAAAACTGGGGCTTTCGCTGGCGGATCACATCATCTGCGGCGACGACGGCGGGGTGTATTCGATGTACGCGGACGGTCGCTTTACTCGCTTTTTCTATTGACGGCGCAGCAGCCACGTCACAAACCGCGGCGACAGCAAAAAACTCACCCAATCGGCACAGACGGCACACGGCAGCGTGTGCCGTGTTTTTTTCACGCCGATCGCGCCATAATAAACGGTGACGGCATAAAAGGTCGTCTCGGTCGAACCGCCCATCACCGAGGCGCAAAGCCCGACAAAACTGTCGGGGCCGTTTTGCTCCAGTATCGTTTTCAGAACGCCCACCGATCCGCTGCCCGAGAGCGGCGACAGCAGCGTCAGCGGCACGGTCTCGGGCGGGAGACCGAGAAACGACGCCGCGGGCGCCAGCAGTCGGCTCACAAGGTCGATCGCCCCGCTTGCGCGCAGCATATCTACGGCCAGCAACAGCGCCAAAAGCGACGGCGCGACGTTCAGCGCCGTCCGAAAACCGCCCTTTGCGCCTTCGAGAAACACGTCAAAGACGCGGCACTTTTTGACAACGCCGTACCCGATGATCAGTACCACGACCGACGGCAGAAAAAAGGCGGCTACCGTTTCCATGCGCTCACCCTCTCCCCTACCGCGCAGAGCGCGAGCCCCGCCGTCAGCGCCAACAGCGACACAATGAGCGCCGGCAGCAGCGTGGCCGTCGGCGCGGGGCTGCCCGCTTCGCCGCGCAGCAGCGCGACCGTTGCCGGCACAAGGTGCACCGCGGCGGAGTTCATCACCACAAAACGCACCATCTCGTCGGATGCGACGGCACTTTCGCCACCCAGTTCCCGCAGGCGTTTCATAGCGGCGATCCCGAGCGGCGTGGCGGCGTTCCCCAGGCCGAGAAAATTAGCCGATACGTTCAGTGCGATGGCGGCCCGCGCTTTTTCATCTTTAAGCCGCGGGAACACCAGCCGCAGCAGCGGCGAAAGCGCCCGTCCGCACAGGGCGGCGAGGCCGCTTTTTTCGGCGACGGCGGCAAGTCCGCCCCAGATGCACAGCACCCCCGCAAGGCGCAGCAGAAACGCCATTGTATCGGCGCCGCTGGCGACGACGGCGGCCGACAGTTCCGCCGTTTTGCCCGTGCAGGCGGCACAAACGAACGCGACCGCGATCAGCACCGGCCACAAAAGGTTCATCAACGGGACTCGTTCCCCCTTTCACAGAAAGAACCACTTGACGAAGTGACACAATATGTAGTATAATATTTAGGATTTCGGCACAAACCGTTGTGGTAACGGCACCGTTTTCGGTACAACTGTTTTGTTACCATAAAACCAAGACTAACGAACGAAAGAGGAAACTGTCAATGGCAAGAGAAAAGACCCCGGCCGACACGTACAATAACGAGAGTATCAAAAAACTCAAGGGCGCCGACCGCGTCCGCAAACGCCCTGCCGTCATCTTCGGTTCAGACGGCATCGAGGGTTGCGAGCATTCGGTGTTTGAGATCATCTCCAACTCCATCGACGAAGCACGCGAGGGGTACGGCAAAAAGATCCTCGTCACCCGCTATCTCGACAAATCGGTCGAGGTGCAGGACTTCGGCCGCGGCATCCCCGTGGATTACAACCAAAAAGAAAAGTGCTACAACTGGGAACTCGTCTTCTGCGACCTGTACGCGGGCGGCAAATACGACACCAACGACGGCGGCAGTTACGAATATTCGCTGGGTCTGAACGGACTCGGTCTGTGCGCCACGCAGTACGCTTCCGAATATATGGAGGCGGAAATACACGGCGGCGGCTTCCGCTATACTCTCTCGTTCCGTGAGGGTAAGATCCGCGGCGATATGCAGAAAGAGCCCTACGACAAAAAGGACACCGGCACCCGCATCAAATGGCGGCCGGACTTGAAAGTCTTTACCGACATCGATATCCCGCTGGAGTGGTACCAGGAGACGCTCAAGCGCCAGTCCGTCGTCAACGCCGGCGTTACCTTCATTCTGCGTGACCAGTTGACCGCCACGCACTTTGAGACCTATGAGTTCTGTTACGATAACGGCATCGTGGATTACGTCAACGAGTTCATCGGCGAGGACGGTCTGACGGGCGTGCAGTTCTGGCAGGCGGAACGCCGCGGCCGCGACCGTGAAGACAAGCCGGAATACAAACTGAAAATCAACATCGCGTTGAGTTTTTCCAACAAAAAACAACTAAAGGAATATTACCACAACTCCAGCTTTCTTGAGCACGGCGGTTCGCCCGAAAAGGCCGCCCGCAGCGCGTTCGTTTCACAGATCGACAGTTATCTGAAGTCGTCCGGCAAATACACCAAAAGCGACGGCAAGATCAACTTCCAGGACGTGGAAGACTGCCTCGTGCTGGTCATCTCCTCGTTCTCGACGCAGACGTCCTATGAGAACCAGACGAAGAAAGCCATCACCAACAAGTTCATTCAAGACGCGATGACGGACTTCATCAAGCACCAGCTGGAGGTCTATTTCATTGAGAACAAGCTCGACGCCGACCGCATCTGCGACCAGGTACTGGTCAATATGCGCAGCCGCGTCCGGGCCGAAAGCACCCGTCTGAACCTGAAAAAGACGCTGGCCTTCAATAATGATATGACCAGCCGGATCGAAAAATTCGTCGACTGCCGCTCCCGCGACCGCGACGAGCGCGAGATCTTTATCGTGGAGGGCGATTCCGCTCTGGGCGCCTGCAAACAGGCACGCGACTCCGCATTCCAGGCGGTCATCCCCGTGCGCGGCAAGATCTTGAACTGCCTCAAGAGCGATTACGACAAGATCTTTAAAAACGACATCATCACCGACCTTGTCAAAGTTCTGGGCTGCGGGGTGGAAGTCAAGAGCAAAGCCAACAAAGATCTGTCACTGTTCAATTTGGATAACCTGCGGTGGAGCAAGGTCATCATCTGCACCGACGCCGACGTCGACGGCTTTCAGATCCGTACGCTGATTTTGACGATGATCTACCGTCTGATGCCCACCCTGCTGTACGAAGGCAAGGTCTATATCGCCGAATCGCCGCTGTATGAGATCACGAGCGGCGGCAAGACGTGGTTTGCTTACACCGAAAAAGAAAAGGCCGAAGCCCTTGCCGAGATCGGCGATGCGCGCTACACCATTCAGCGCTCCAAGGGACTGGGCGAAAACGAGCCGGATATGATGTGGCTGACGACCATGAATCCCAAAACGCGGCGGCTGATCCGCGTACGGCCCGACGACGTGACGCGCATGAACGAAACGTTTGAACTGCTGTTGGGCGACAACCTGCAGGGCCGCAAGGAGTATATCGCCGAAAACGGATACCAGTACCTGGATCTTGCGGATATTATGTAAAACAACACGGCTTTGAGCCGCGGAGGACGCTATGGCAAAAAAGAAAACACCCGAACACAACGAAAAAACACCCGCCGAACTGAACGCCAACATCATGGGCGCGGGCGAGGTGGTCGAACAGCACGTTTCCGAAACGCTGGAGACTAACTATATGCCCTACGCGATGAGTGTCATCCTCTCGCGCGCCATTCCGGAAATTGACGGTTTCAAGCCCTCGCACCGCAAACTGCTGTTCACCATGTATAAGATGGGCCTTTTGACCGGCAACCGGAGCAAGTCCGCCAACATCGTCGGCGAGACCATGAAACTCAACCCGCACGGCGACGCCGCAATCTACGAAACGATGGTGCGCCTTGCGCGCGGTAACGAGACCCTGCTGCACCCCTTTGTGGACAGCAAGGGCAACTTCGGCAAGGCCTATTCCAAAAACATGGTCTTTGCCGCCTCGCGC
>CADBON010000015.1 GCA_902796315.1 Oscillospiraceae bacterium
GCACAGCAACTCTTTCACAGCCGCACCGCCTCCCGCACCCGGCAGGGCTCACCTCTGCCGGCAAGCAGTACCGCCGCCTCGAATACGCCGGCGTCGACAAGTGTGCGGATATTCGGCCGCCGCAGAACTTCTTCGACAGAACCGCCGTGTGCCGTTGCCACAAAGCGAACGCCGCTGTTCATAGCCGAAAGCATGGCGCGCGCCTCCGGCTCGGCGCCGATCTCATCCAACACGATCACGTCGGGCGAGAGCGTGCGCAGGGCGATCTCCATACCGACGGCTTTCGGATAGAGCGACAGGACGTCCGTATGCTCGCCGACGTTCCTCCCCTCGCCGAACGCGCGGGAGGCGATCTCGTCCCGCTCGTCGATCACGGCGGTTTTGAGCGGATGGAGCGAATCGGCGCCCGAATAACGGCGGCAGAGGTCGCGAAGAACAGTCGTCTTGCCGGAGAGCGGCGGGCCGACGATCAGAAACGACCCCGCCGTTCCCGCCGCTTCGGTCACTTCACGGCTGCAGCCGGGGTACTCGCGGCAGACGCGAATGTTAACGGACTGAAACGAGGTCACTGCGTACACCTCACCCCCGCGCAGTACCGCGCACCCGGCGACGCCGGCTTTACATCCGCCGCTTAACGGCAGAAAGCCGCGCGCCAACATCTCCTGATACGTATGAAGCGAACGGCGCGCAAGACAGAACACGACGTTTTGCAGGTCGCGGGCACTGCACGTAAGAACCGCATCGTTATAAACGAGCGTTGGCTCGCCGGTTGCAGAAAGATAGCGAACGTCGCCCGCCGTGTGGAGAGTAACCGCGCCGCCCGCCCGAAGGCGAACTTCGTTCACAAGCGCCCCGAATTGCGGCGGAACGCCCGCAAGCGCGGTATGAAACGGTTCGGGCAGCAGCGAAATGGCGTTGAGATAATCCTTCATTTGAACGCATCCTTTCGCGCTATACTATGACCCCTTGTCCGTCGGTAGAACAAAAACAGAAAAATTCAAAAAGTAAGCATTGAAACCAAATGCTGAATATGGTATTATTATCGTTGCTTTATCGAGAGTTACGAAACATACAGAAAAGGACGGTTTCGTTTATGCGCCGAAAAAACCCATCGCGCCTGAAAAAAATCAACAAAAACAGTCGGTTTTACCGGCTGCGCTACTGCCTGCTGGCAGGGGCCTGCACCGCCGCCATTATGACGGTGGTCTACTTCTGTTTCAATCTGTTCCCCTTCGGGGATATGACAATCCTGCGAATGGACCTGTACCACCAGTACGGGCCGCTGTTTGCCGAGTTGTACGAACGGATCACCCGTTTGGACAGTATGTTCTATTCATGGAAATCGGGCGGCGGCGGAAATTTCACGGGCAATTTCTACAACTATCTTTCCTCGCCGTGGGCCGTGATCGTGCTGCTGTTGGGGCATAAAAATATGCCCGAGGCAATCGCGGGCATGATCTTTTGCAAGGCGGTCACCGCTTCGTTCACTTTCTCGTACTTCCTCACGAAAAAGTTCGGCAAGTCCTCGCCGCTTGTGTCGGCGTTCGGCGTGCTGTACGCCAACAGCGGCTTTTTCATCGCGTATTACTGGAACGTGATGTGGCTGGACGCGTTCGCGATCTTCCCGCTGGTCATTCTCGGCATCGAGCAACTGGTCAAAGACGGCAAAATGCGCCTGTACCTGCTGTCACTGGCTCTGACGCTGCTGACCAACTACTATATGGGCTATATGGTCTGCATTTTCTCGGTGCTCTATTTCCTGTACGCCTTTTTCGTTCGTTACGGCATCGGCGATTCGTTCTTCGGCCCCCTGCAAAAGCCCAAAAAAGGACTTGGCCGCAAACTGAAATACGGACTGGATTGCGCGTACAACAACTGCTTTATCAACCGCGGTCTGCATTTTGCACTTGCCTCGATCGGGGCGGGCTTGCTGGTGGCGTTCGCCCTGCTGCCGATCTACTACGCTCTGACGAACTGCTCGGCGGTGCAGGATCGCTTCCCGCAGGAAATCAAAACCTATTTCTCGATTTTCGACTTTCTTGCCAACCACCTCGCCTATCTCGACCCGACCATCCGCAGCAGCGGCGAAGACGTGCTGCCGAACGTGTACTGCGGCATTCTGCCCCTGATGCTGGTGCCGCTGTATATCTTCTCGAATCGCGTACCCGCCAAAGAAAAGGTACTGAGCGTCGGCTTTTTGGGCGTGATGTTCGCCAGCGTTTATATCAACTACCTCAACTTTATCTGGCACGGCCTGCATTTCCCGAACGACCTGCCCTACCGTTTTTCGTTCATGTATTCGTTCCTGCTGCTGGTTCTGGCGTTCCGCGCGCTGACGCTGCTCAAAGAGTACAGCAAGCGGCAGCTGATCGCCGCCGGCGCGGGTCTCGTGTTCTTCATCATCCTCGTGCAGGAGATCGGCTCCAAAAACTTTTCGGAGACGGGCGTGTGGATCAGCATCGCCTTTGTCGGTGTGTATACGCTGGCGCTGGGGATGCTGCAAAACAAGCGCTATCCGCGCATTGCCGCCGCCGCGCTGATCCTCTGCTCGGTGTGCGCCGAGTACACGGTCGCCAACACCAACAATTACAGCATGGATCAAAGCAAAGACAGTTACGTCGGCGATTACGACAGTTTCGTTGCCATCAAGCAGGATCTAGATGCAGACCACGGCGACGACGCGTACCGCATGGAACTGACCGCACTGCGCGCGCGTATGGACCCCTGCTGGTACTACTACAACGGCATGAGCACCTTCTCGTCGATGGCGTACGAAAAGGTGTCGAATATGCAATCAAAACTGGGGATGTTCAGCAACTATATCAACAGTTACACCTACAACCGTCAGACGGCCGTCTACAACGCGATGTTCGCGCTGGATTATATCGTCGACAACGCCTCGTCCCCCAAAGCGCCGTTCAACGACGCGTATTACAAGCGGCTTGAGAACAAAGGGAAGTTCACGTCCTATCAAAACCTGTATTCGCTGCCGCTGATGTTCCCGGCGGAGCCGGAACTTGCCGACTGGACCTTTGATTGCGACAACCCGTTTGAAGCGCAGGAATCCCTCTTTGCGGACGCCAGCGGTGTGAAAGACGTGTTCCGTGATATGACGGTCACCGACGTTACGGGCGTCATGGCCGACAGCGATTATGCGGCCTTTGGTGACAGCGGCTGTTACCCCTTCGCCGCGACGAGCGACACGGGCGCCGCGCTGTCGTTTGACCTGACGACCGCGGAGGACGGCAACGCGTATCTCTATTTCAAAACCGGCAGCGACAATGTTGCCACGATCACGGTCACACTGCCCGACGGTACCTCGCTGTCGCAGAATATCGACGTCAAGCCCTATATTCTGGATCTGGGTTATCTCAACAAAGGCGACGAGATCAGCGTGTATGCGCCGCTGCGCTCCACCAGCGCCAAGAACGGCTATATGTACCTGTACGGCGCAACGCTTGACGATGAAACGTTCCGCAAGGGCTTTGCCCTGCTGCAGGACGGCGCTCTGACCGACGCGACCTTCAGCGAGACAAAAATCACCGGCAAAGTCAACGCCGACAAAGACGGGGTGCTGTTCACCTCCATCAACTACGACAGCGGCTGGACCGTCTTCATCGACGGTCAGCAGGTCGCGCCGGAGGATGTTCTTGCCATCAGCGGCGCGCTGTTGGGCGTCAACATCAAGCAAGGCGAACACACGGTCGAACTGCGCTTCGTACCCGAGGGGCTGATATCGGGCGCGATGATCTCCGTCGCGACGCTCATCACGATGCTGTTGGCCGTTTCCGTCATCAAGACGGGGTTCTTTGACTTCCACCCCAAGAAAAGGGAAGACGAACCGGAAGAAGCAGAGGAAACGAAAGAAGCAAAGGACGACGCTGAAAACGCCGCCATCGGAAAAACCGAAGAAGAAGTCGTGCTGCCCGACGCACCGCCGCAGCCGCCGGCAGACGAAAAGCAAACAACCAACGGCGAGGGATAAACGATGTTTTCCAAGATCAAGAGTGTCGGCCTGATGGGGCTGGAATCGTATATGGTGGACGTGGAGGCCAACATCACCCAGGGCAAGTTTGCCGTGGACATCGTCGGTCTGCCCGATACCGCCGTTTCCGAGGCGCGGCAGCGCATTCTCGCCGCTATCAACAATTCGGGGCTGGAGATGAACCTTGCCTCGCATTACGTCTTTAATCTCGCCCCCGCCGACGTGCGCAAAGAGGGCTCGCTGTACGATCTGCCGATGGCGGTCGCCGCCCTGTCGGCCACCCATCAGCTGCGCGGCAATTACCGTGATGCGGCGTTCGTGGGCGAATTGTCGCTTTCGGGCGCGGTGAAAAGCGTCAAGGGCGTGCTGCCGATGGTGCTTGCCGCAAAAGCGCACGGGCTTAGCGAGGTGTACGTCCCCGCCGAAAACTGCCGCGAGGCAGCCGTCATCGACGGCGTGCGTGTATACGGTGTACAAACGCTGGAGCAGTTGGTCAAACACATCAACGACGAGGAGCCGATCGCCCCCGTCGCCCACCGGCCGTTCGAGGCGTTGCAGGTGCCGGACTTCCTTCCCGATTTCAAAGACGTGAAAGGCCAATACGAGGTCAAACGCGCCCTCGAAGTCGCCGCGGCAGGCGGACACAACGTAATGATGATCGGCCCGCCCGGCTCCGGCAAAAGTATGCTCGCAAAACGCATTCCCACCATTCTGCCGGATATCACCGTAGACGAGGCGCTTGAGACCACCAAGATCTATTCGCTGGCGGGAAACCTGTCGGCCGACCGACCGGTGATCAACTACCGCCCGTTCCGCGCGCCGCACCATTCGGTCTCGCCCGCGGGTCTTGCGGGCGGCGGTACCATCCCCAAGCCGGGCGAACTCTCGCTCGCGCACAACGGCGTGCTGTTTTTGGACGAATTGCCCGAGTTCTCGCGCCAGTCGATGGAGGTACTGCGCCAGCCCATTGAAAACGGCACCATCACCATTTCGCGCGCGTCGTGCGCACTGACCTACCCCTGCCGCGTGATGCTGATCTGCGCCATGAACCCCTGCCCCTGCGGCTATTACGGCCACCCGACGCGCAAGTGCACCTGCCCGCCCGGCGCGCCCGCCCGCTACCTTTCCAAGGTCAGCGGCCCCCTGCTGGACCGGCTGGATATCCACGTGGAGGTGCCGCCCGTGGATTACGCCCTGCTCGCCGACAAAGAAGAGGGTGAGCCGTCCGCGGTCATCCGCGAACGCGTCAACCGGGCGCGGCAGATCCAGCTCAAACGTTTTGCGGGAACGAACATCACCTGCAACGCGCACATGACCCCTTCGCTGACACGCCAATACTGCGAACTGACGCCCGACGCCGCCAAGGTGCTGGAGGCCTCGTTCGATAAACTCGGCCTTTCCGCACGCGCGTATGATAAGATCCTGAAAGTGGCACGCACGATCGCCGACCTTGACGGCGCCGACATGATCGAGAAGCGCCACCTGCTCGAAGCCCTGCAATACCGCAGTCTGGACCGCAAATTCTGGAAAACGGAAGAATAACGCAAACAAAAAAAGCACCGACTAGATTGCCTTGTCGGTGCTTTTTCTTATGGTTTTATGCTTTTCGTGAGAGGGTCAGTACGGCGAAACCGCATTTGCCGCCGCTTTCAAAACGGCCGTGCAAACGGTCCGCATGACTGTGCAAAAACGGACGGGCATAGTCCATTCGCTCGTTAAAAAAGGGCGTAAACGTGCCGTTTACGGCGCCGGAAAGCGTGCGCGGCTGAAGCACCGCACCGTCCGAAACGCTGAGCGCGTCGCCCTTGACCCCGTCGGTCGTGAGCGTTTCACCGCCGTTTTTCAAACGATACGAATAGATCCCGCCGTCGGCTGTACTGCACAGAAAACTCTCTGTACAGCGGACAGTATTGCCGAGGGACGTGACGGCGGTCGCCTCGGCGCCGGGGCCGAAGGTGTAGGTACGCCCCGCGACGGTCAGCGAGCCCTGCGCCGCGAGGTGAAACGCAACGGTCTCGCCCGCCGCGGTGCGCAGCGTCTGGCGTGGCGTGGAAAGGCGCAGCTCCGCTTTCATCTCGGTATGGGAAAAACAGATGGCGTAATCGGCGTGAAACGCGACGCCGTCCGCATCCTGCCGCAGTGAAAAATCACAGAACTCGGACTGATAGCGCAAAAAGCCCTCGCCCTCGTCGAACGCAAGCGACGCCTTGCGAAAGCGGGGCGTCACCTGTTCGGGGCATTCGATCTTTTCTTTGCGAACGTAATCGATCAGTATACAGTCAAACAATCGGAAATTGCGGTCGGAATCAAAGGAAAACACGACCGCAAACTCTTCGCCGTTCTGTACGCGGCAAAAAACGTGCGCGTTGCGTGAAAACTTACCGGCCTGCATCAGATGCCTTTCTCGTCAAACAGGAAGACGGTCTCAAGCGCGATCTTGACGCCCGCGTCGATCGCCTGGGGCGAAAGCTTGTCAAGGTCGTCAAGACGGGTATGGTAATAGCGGGCGGGCGTCGGGTCCATCGCGACGATGCTGGCCGCGGCAAGACCCGCCTGCGACATAGCGGCGGCGTCGGTGGAACCGAGCGGGATGGCGCCGATGGGTATCTCAAGGCCGACGTTCTTGGCGGCGGTCTGCAGCAGTTCGGCAACGCGGCGGTCGTTCTTGACAACGCCGGTCATGTCTTTGTCGTAGATCATGGCGTAATCGAGTTCGCAGATGGTATCAAAGCCGACGAAAACGGTCTGGACATCCTTCTCGGCCTTGAAGTCAGCGGCGTGGGCTTTGGCGTACGCCTTCGCGCCGCGAAGTCCGGCCTCCTCGCCGCCGGTGCAGAGGGTGACGACCTCGGTATTCTCAAAACGGATATCGTTGTCGCTGAGGAACTTGGACACGGCGCAGGAAATGAACACGCCCGTCAGGTCGTCGTTCGCGCCCGGTACGGGGCGTTTGAAGTTGCAGAAGCGGAACGCCGCGATCAGCACGGGCACGCAGAGATACAGAAGCACGGCGATGATGCGCAGCGCGAGGTTGCCGGCGTCGCCCCACACAATGCCGCCGAACACCGCTTTGGCATGGATCATGCAATAGATGTTGCCGCCGAGCGAGAGCAGAACGGCAACAACGGCGGTGCCGATGATGCCCGCGACGGCGGGACGGCCGCCCTTGTACGTATAGGTCCACTCAAACGCGGAATCGGTATGGCCGCCGACGATGATGCGGCGTTTGGTCTCGCCCGCCGCCTTGCGTACGCCGACGACGTTGCCGGAGGTCTTTTTGGGGAAGAACACGTCGAGCACGGGTTTATACAGCACAAACTCGCCGACGATGAAGAACAGCGCCAGCGCGGTCAGCGCAAGACCGACGACCGCCAGGCCGAGCGTATAGCAAGCGACGGAAACGATCAACAGCGCGGCGCCAAGCGGCACCCACGCCATAAACGCTTTGTCGCTGACTTTGAACTCCTCGCGTGCGGTCTCGTCACAGAACTTATCGAGGTCGGCCTTCATATAGGCCTGGGCCTCGGTCTCCGCCTCGCTGCCGACGGGGCGCGGGCCGAACTGCTTGACCACGTTTTTGATGCTTTTGATCGCGTAGTTGGTGTACTCCCGGACCTTGATGTCATAATTGGGAATGCTTTCGTTCGCTCTCATAGAATCGCTCCTTTGAATAATAATAGGTAGTACTGGGTTTCCCCGTTTGGATAAGGTTATTTCTTTTTGAGCAGCGGTTTGAGATACTGCCCCGTATACGATTTGGCGCACTTGGCGACCTGCTCGGGCGTGCCGCTGCAAACAAGCGTGCCGCCCCCGTCGCCCCCCTCGGGGCCGAGGTCGATGATCCAGTCGGCGCACTTGATAACGTCCAGATTGTGCTCGATGATGATCACCGAGTTTTTC
The DNA here is from genome assembly GCA_902796315.1 of Oscillospiraceae bacterium. GTDB lineage: Bacteria > Bacillota > Clostridia > Oscillospirales > Acutalibacteraceae > DTU089. The sequence goes on from CADBON010000015.1 coordinate 7,886, forward strand.
TTTTCAACGAGCTTGTTGATAACGGCGATCAGCCGCCGCACGTCGTCGGTATGCAGGCCCGTCGTCGGCTCGTCAAGGATATAGATCGTTTTGCCCGTGGCGATCTTCGACAGTTCCGTCGCCAGTTTCACGCGCTGCGCCTCGCCGCCGGACAGCGTGGTCGCGGACTGGCCGAGCGTCACGTACCCGAGGCCAACGTCAAAGATGACCTCTAACTTACGGCGGATCTTCGGGATATTTTCAAAAAAGCCGACGGCCTCTTCGACGGTCATATTCAGCACGTCGCTGATGGTCTTGCCCTTGTAGTGCACCTCCAGCGTTTCGCGGTTGTAGCGCGCGCCGTGGCACACTTCGCAGGGCACGTAGACGTCCGACAAAAAGTTCATCTCGATTTTGAGGATGCCGTCCCCTTCGCAGGCCTCGCAGCGGCCGCCCTTGACGTTGAACGAAAAGCGGCCGGCGTCGTAACCGCGCGCTTTGGCTTCCGCCGTCTGGGCAAAGAGATTGCGGATATCGTTAAACACGCCCGTATAGGTCGCGATATTCGACCGCGGCGTACGCCCGATGGGCGACTGGTCGATGTTGATGACCTTGTCAAGATTCTCGATGCCCAGCACCGCGTCGTGCTTGCCGGGGAACTTTTTGGCGTTGTTGAGTTCCGCCGCAAGTTTTTTATAGAGGATCTCGTTGATTAGCGACGATTTGCCGGAGCCGGAAACGCCCGTCACCAGTACCAGCTCGCCGAGCGGGATCTTGACGTCGATATTCTTCAGATTGTTTTCGCGCGCGCCCTTCACGGTCAAAAACTTGCCGCTCCCTTTGCGGCGCGTCTCGGGTACCTCGACCTGCTTTTTACCGCTGAGATACTGCCCCGTGATCGATTTCTTGCATTTCGCGACCTCGGCGGGCGTACCCGCGCAGATGATCTCGCCGCCGTGGATTCCCGCGCCGGGCCCAACGTCGACGATATAATCGGCGGTGGCGATGGTCTCGTTATCGTGCTCGACGACGATCAGCGTATTGCCGAGGTCGCGCAGACGGCACAGCGAATCGAGCAGTTTGCGGTTGTCGCGCTGATGCAGGCCGATGCTGGGCTCGTCGAGAATATACAGGACCCCCATCAGCGAGGAGCCGATCTGCGTAGCAAGGCGGATGCGCTGACTTTCACCGCCCGAGAGCGTACCCGCGGCGCGGGCAAGCGTCAGATAATCGAGCCCGACGTCGCAGAGGAAGCGCAGACGCGCCTTGATCTCTTTGAGGATCTGTTTGCCGATCAGTTCCTCTTTTTCGGTCAATTCCAGCGCTTCGATGAACGCCAATTCTTTGCTGACGCTCATCTCGGTCAGTTCGGTGATATTTTTACCGCCCACGGTCACCGCGAGTGAGGCGGGTTTGAGGCGGGCGCCGTGGCAGTCCGGGCACGGGCTTTCGGTCATATACTGTTCGATCTCGGCATGCGCCCAATCGCTGGACGATTCGCGGTAGCGGCGCTCAAGGTTGCGGATGACGCCCTCAAACTCGGTCATATAGGTGCCGCTACCATACTCGTTTGTGCGCACCATTTTGATGCGTTCGCCCTCGGTGCCGTAAAGGAGCGCGTGCTGCCCCTCGGCGCTGATTTTTGCAAAAGGCGTATCCATCGTAAAACCGTATCGCTTGGCGAGCGCCTCGTAATACATAGCGGCGATGGTGCTTTTATCGGCGTTGCTCCAGCCGCTGGCGACGATGGCCCCCTGCCGCAGCGACAGGTTGCGGTTGGGAACGACCAGATCTTCGGACACGCGCATAAACACGCCCAGGCCCGAGCAGGTCGGGCAGGCGCCGAAGGGATTGTTGAACGAGAACATACGCGGTTCGAGTTCGTCGTAAAACGAGCCGTGCTCGGGGCAGGCAAAGTTCTGGGAAAAGAGCAGCGTTTCGCCGTCCACAACGTCGATCAGCACGGTGCCGTCCGTCAAAGAAAAGGCGGTTTCGAGCGAATCCGCAAGGCGTGAGCCGAGACCCTCTTTCATCACGAGGCGGTCGACGACAATCTCGATATTGTGCTTGACGTTTTTATTCAGTTTGATCTCTTCGGAAAGGTCGTACAGAATGCCGTCGACGCGCACGCGGGCAAAGCCCTGTTTGGCGGCGCTCTCAAACTCCTTGCGGTACTCGCCCTTTTTGCCGCGGGCAATGGGTGCGAGCACCTGGAACTTGGTCTTTTCGGGCAGCGTCATGATCTTGTCGACGATCTGATCGACGGTCTGTTGTTTGATCTCTTTGCCGCAGACGGGACAGTGCGGCACGCCGATGCGGGCATACAGCAGGCGCAGGTAATCGTAAATCTCGGTCACGGTGCCGACCGTGGAACGCGGGTTTTTCGACGTGGTCTTTTGATCGATGGAAATGGCCGGCGAAAGGCCGCTGATGCTGTCGACGTCGGGTTTATCCATAATGCCGAGGAACTGGCGGGCATAGGACGACAGACTTTCCATATAGCGGCGCTGTCCCTCGGCGTAGATGGTGTCGAAGGCAAGCGACGATTTGCCCGAGCCGGACAGCCCCGTGAACACCACGAGTTTGTCACGCGGGAGCGAGACGCTGACGTTTTTCAGATTGTGAACGCGGGCGCCCTTGACGGTAATGTTTTGTTCCATAGGTTATTTCCGATCCTTCAGTTTCTGTATTTCGTCACGCAGATAGGCGGCGTGCTCAAATTCAAGCAGTTTTGCGGCGGCGCGCATTTCTTTGGAAAGCTTCTCGATGAGTTCCGCCTTTTCGCGAGCCGACAGGCGCTTTTTGGCGATGCGCTCCTGCACGGAGTCGCGCGACGAGATCTCGAGAATTTCGCGTACGTCTTTGGTGATGGTCTTGGGCACGATCCCGTGCGCCTTGTTGTAGGCGTCCTGCTTTTCGCGACGGCGGTATGTTTCGGAGATGGCGCGTTCCATCGAGCCCGTGACCTCGTCGGCGTACATAATGACCTGCCCGCCCGCGTTTCGCGCGGCGCGGCCGATGGTCTGTATCAGCGACGTTTCGCTTCGCAAAAATCCCTCTTTGTCGGCGTCGAGAATGGCGACGAGCGAGACTTCGGGAATATCCAGCCCCTCGCGCAGCAGGTTGATGCCGACCAAAACGTCGAATTCGCCGAGCCGCAAATCACGGATCAGTTCCATCCGCTCGATGGTGTCGACGTCGTAGTGCATATAGCGGACCTTGATGTCGTAATCGTTGAGGTACTCGGTCAGATCCTCGGCCATTTTGCGGGTGAGGGTGGTCACCAGCACGCGCTCTTTGCGGGCGACGCGGGTGTTGATCTCGGAGATCAGGTCGGTGATCTGCCCCTCAGTGGGGCGCACGCTGATCTCGGGGTCCAAAAGGCCCGTTGGGCGGATGACCTGCTCGACGATCTGCGTGCTTTTTTCGCGCTCAAAATCGCCGGGCGTGGCGCTGACGAAAATGCGCTGATGGGTCTTGGCGTAAAACTCGTCGAAGGTCAGCGGACGGTTGTCGTAAGCGGACGGCAGGCGAAAGCCGAAATCGATCAGCGATTTTTTGCGGGAGCGGTCGCCGCCGTGCATGGCGTGCACCTGCGGCAGGGTGACGTGCGATTCGTCGACGAACAGCAAAAAGTCATCGGGGAAATAGTCCAGCAGCGTAAACGGCATAGAACCGGGCGCGCGGCTGGACATGATGCGCGAATAGTTCTCGATTCCCTTGCAGAAGCCGGTCTCGCGCAGCATTTCGATATCGTAGGTCGTGCGCTGACGGATCCGCTCGGCCTCGAGCAGTTTGCCCTCGGCGGTGAATTTGGCGGCGGTATCCTCCATTTCGGCGGCGATCTCACCGAGTGCGCGCTCCATTTTGTCGTGTTCGACAACGTAATGCGAGGCGGGGTAGATGGCGACGTGCGAGCGGGTGCATTTGACCTCGCCCGTCAGGGGATTGATCTCGGAAATGCGGTCGACCTCGTCGCCGAAAAACTCAATGCGGATGGCGGTATCGGACGAATAGACGGGAAAGACCTCGACCGTGTCGCCCTTGACGCGGAACTTGTTACGGGTAAAACTGACGTCGTTGCGTTCGTACTGGATCTCGACAAGTTTATGGATCAGTTCCTCGCGGTCCTTCTGCATACCGGTGCGCAGGGAGATGACCATACTGCGGTAATCGATCGGGTCGCCGAGGGTATAGATGCACGAGACCGAAGCGACGATGATCACGTCGCGCCGCTCGGAAAGCGCGGAGGTCGCCGAGTGGCGGAGCTTGTCGATCTCGTCATTGACGGCGCTGTCTTTTTCAATATAGGTGTCGGTTTGGGGAATATAGGCCTCGGGCTGATAATAATCGTAATAACTGACGAAGTATTCGACCGCGTTCTCGGGGAAAAACTCTTTGAACTCGGCGCAGAGCTGCGCGGCAAGCGTTTTGTTGTGCGCCAGCACCAGCGTCGGCCGGTTGCAGCGTGCGATGACGTTGGCCATGGTAAAGGTCTTGCCGGAGCCGGTCACGCCCAAGAGCGTCTGCTCGGCGTCGCCCCGCTCAACGCCCCGAACGAGCGCGTCGATGGCCTCCGGCTGGTCGCCGGTGGGCTTGTACGGCGCCACGAGTTTGAAATCCAACGTCCTCTCCCCTTTCATTCTGACGCTATATCTTTCCATTTTACAGATACAGTATAACACAGACCGCCAAAAATGGAAAGACAAAAAACAATAGATTTCATAAAGTTTTTCAGAATTAAAAAGCAGCACCGCCGATGCGTTTGTCTTGACAAAGCAGAGCCCATAGTATAGAATAATATAATATTGAAATATAATGTTGAAATGTTATATTTGTTGTCAAATTTTCCATTTTTATTCGATAGGAAAGGTGACCGGAATGACCTTCGGAAGCGCACTTTACAAACTGCTGATAGGGCCACTCGAATTGATGTTCGAGGTGATTTTCACCATCGCGGACCGGCTTGTCGGAAATCACGGCATCGCCATTATCTTTTTGAGTCTTGCCATCAACTTCCTGGTGCTGCCGCTCTATCGCCGGGCGGACGCCATGCAGCAGATCGAGCGCAAAAAGACGGAAGAGATGCGCCCCGCCGTGGAGCACATCAAAAAGACGTTCAAAGGAAACGAACGCTTTATGATGCTGCAGACCCTGTACCGTCAGCACCAATACAAGCAGACGGACGTGTTCAAGGGTTCCGTCTCGCTGCTGCTGCAGATCCCGTTCTTCACGGCCGCCTACCGTTTTTTGTCAAACCTGGAACTGCTTAAGGGCATGTCTTTCGGCCCCATCGCCGACATGGGCGCGCCCGACGGCCTGCTCGTGATCGGCGGCGTCGCGCTGAACCTGCTGCCGATTCTGATGACGACCATCAACTTCATTTCCGCTTCCATTTATATGCGCGGGTTCCCGCTCAAGAGCAAACTGCAGACCTACCTCCTCGCGCTGGCCTTTTTGGTCTTGCTCTACAGATCCCCCGCCGGACTGGTCTTTTACTGGACGCTCAACAACCTTTTCTCGCTGCTGAAAAACGTCTTTTACAAGCTCAAAAACCCCGGTCTTGTGTTGGGGATCCTCTTCTCGATCATCAGCGTTGCGGGGCTTGTGTTCACGCTGGTCATACACCCGCTGCCGACGATGCGCCGCAAGTTCTTTGTCGCGCTCATTCTGCTCGCCCTGCAGCTGCCGCTGGTAGTGGCGCTGCTCAAGAAAAAGCAGAAAAAGACTGCCGTCAAAGCCGAAGCGCCGCAGAAAGCGCCCGCGGGCAAGCAATGGTGTTTCCTGCTGGGGTGCCTGTTCCTGACCGTGCTCACGGGCGTGCTGATTCCCTCCGCCGTCATTCACGATTCCACCGCCGAGTTCGTCGACCTGCTCGCGATGAAATCGCCGCTGCAGTATGTGCTGACCGCCGCGCTGCTGGCCGCCGGCACCTTTATCATCTGGTTCGGCATCTTCTACCGGCTGGCGGACGAAAAGGGCAAAAAACTGCTGAACTACGTCATTGTCACGGTCGGCAGCGTCGCCGCCGTCGACTACCTGTTCTTCGGCAGACACTTTGGCAACCTCTCGTCCATGCTTCAGTTTGACGACAACCCCGTATGGCGTTTCAAAGAGACGGCGCTGAACCTCGCCGTTGTGTTCGCCATCGCGCTTGTCATATTTTTCATTTGGAAGAAAAAGCCGTCCTTGCTGCAATTCTTTATCGGCGCGCTCTGCTTCGCCGTTGTCGGGATGTCCGCGGTCAACCTTTTCGGCATTCAGAAAGAGTATTCCGCAATCGTACGCTCGGCTTCCGAGGATGACGAAACCCCAAAAATCCGCCTGAGTAAAACCGGCAAGAACGTGGTGGTCTTCATGCTCGACCGCAGCGTACCGAGCATGGTGCCCTATATCATGAACGAACACCCGGAACTGAAAAAGAGTTTTGACGGCTTCACCTTCTACCCCAACACCATTTCGTACGGCGTTTGCACCAACTTCGGCGCGCCCGGCCTTTTCGGCGGTTATGAATACACGCCCGAGGCCATGAACGCGCGCACGGACAAACTGCTTGTCGAAAAGAACAACGAGGCGCTGAAACTGATGCCCGCGCTCTTTTACAACGCCGGCTATGAGGTCACGGTCTGTGACCCGCCCTACGCCAATTATCAAAGCCCTTCGGATATGAGTATTTTCGACGAGTATCCCGGCGTGCACACCTATTTCATGGGGAACGGGCGTTTCAACAATGACCCCGAGATCCAAAAAAACACCGAGTTGATTCGCAGCCGCAACTTCTTCTGCTACAGTCTGTTCAAGACGGCTCCCCTGCTGTTCCAAAAAACGCTGTACAACGGCGGCAGTTATAACCGCGCCGACGCAAAATCGGCCGCCGGCTCGTACGACACCTCGGTGCAGACGGTGCTGAGCGAGTCCACGGCGACAGGATACTCCAAGACCTTTATGAACGAATACGCGGTGCTGAAAAACCTGTCCGCGCTGACCGATTCTTCGACCGAGCGCAACACCTTTTTCATCATCGACAACGAAACGCCGCACTACCCGATGATGCTGCAGGCACCCGAGTTTGAGCCCACCGCCAACGTCGACAACACCGCGTACGACAAAGAGCATGCCCGCCACTTCGCCGCAGACGGCAGCGAACTGAAACTGGAGACCGAGGCGCAGCGCCTGCACTACCAGGTCAACACGGCGGCGCTGATGCGGATGGCGGACTGGTTCGACTACCTGCGCCAAAACGATTTGTACGACAACACGCGCATCATCCTCGTTTCCGACCACGGCTGGTATCTCGGTTTCTTCAAAGACCTGATTCAGACCGTTGACAACAACGGCAAAAAAGAGACCTGCGACCTGATGATGCTGCAATGCCTGCTGATGGTCAAAGATTTTAACGCCGATGGCGAATTTGCGATCGACGAGCAGTTTATGACCAACGCCGACACACCCACGCTTGCGCTGAACGGGCTGATTGACAACCCCGTCAACCCCTTCACGGGCAACCCCGTGAACGGCGATCAGAAGAACGAGCCGGAACAGCACGTCATCTTCTCTTATCAGCACTGGGTCAAAAAGAATAACGGCTATGCCTTTAATCCGGATAAGTGGTTCGCCGTTCACGGCGACGTCCGCGACAAGGACAGTTGGGAATATATCGGCGTCCGCTGAGCGCGTAAGGAGGAAAAGACAATGCGATTCTTATATATCGACCCCGGTACGGGGAGCATGCTTTTCACCGTGCTGCTGGGCGTCTTCGGCGCGAGCATTTACGCCGTCAGGAGTTTGTTTCTGAAACTGCGCGTCCGTTCCGCCGGCAAGAGCAAAGACAAAGACAAGCAAAAAGCGCCGCTGACCATCTTTTCGGACGACAAGCGGTACTGGAACGTCTTCAAGCCGGTGTGCGAGGTATTAAACAGCCGCGGGCAGGAGGTATCGTACCTGACCTCCTCCCCCGACGACCCGGCGCTGAAAGCCGACCTGCCCCACATCCACGCAGAATTTATCGGCGAAGATAATCAAGCGTTCGGCGTACTGAACTCACTGCACACCGACATCCTGTTTTCAACGACGCCCGGACTGGACGTCTACCAGTGGAAGCGATCCAAGCATGTGAAGTGGTACGTCCACACGCTGCACGCCGCCGGAAACGTTGCGGGTTACCGTATGTTCGGGATCGATTACTATGACGCCCTGCTGCTGTCGGGCAAGTTCCAGGAACAGCAGTTACGCGAACTGGAAGAACAGCGGCACCTGCCCGCGAAAGAGGTTGCGTACGTCGGCATTCCGTACCTGGACGTGATGCGCGAGCGCCTGCTGAAAGCCGGCCCGCTCGAAAACCATGAGTTCACCGTACTGCTGGCGCCCTCGTGGGGAGAAAGCGGCATTCTGAGCCGCTACGGCGAAAAGATGATTCGCGCCCTGCTTGCGACCGGCTATCACATTGTCATCCGCCCCCATCCGCAGTCCTTCAAATCCGAAGCGAAAATGATGGAAAAACTGATGGAGGAGTTTCCGGCATCCGACCAACTGGAATGGAACCGCGACAACGATAATTTCGAGGTACTGCGCCGCTCCGACATTATGATTTCCGACTTCTCGGGCGTCGTTTATGACTTCACGCTGGTGTTTGACAAGCCCGTCATCTACACCGCCGCCAAGCTCGATAAAGCTCCCTATGATTCGTATTGGCTCAAAGATGAGATATGGACGCTGTCGACACTGCCGAAGCTCGGCAAGCCGCTGACCGAAGAAATGCTCGATTCGTTAAAAGAAACCATCGACTCACTGCATGACAACCCCGCCTACCAACAGGCGCGCGACACCGCCCGCAGCGAGGTATGGATGTACCCGGGCGAGGGCGCGGAACGCACTGCCGATTATCTCATCAACAAATTGCACGAACTCGAAGCCGACTCTTAAAACGACGAAAACCGCAAACGCCCTTCCCCGACGGGAAGGGCGTATTGATTTACGAGCGCGTTTGTGGTAGACTCTTTTCAAAGAATTACGGAGAAAGGGCGGTGTCGTATGGAACGGCGTTTGAAGGAATATCGCGGCGCGGTCTCACGCGTTGCCGATTGGAAGGGCGTGCCGACGCTCTTTATCAACGAGACCTCGCTGCGCCGCATGACCGACTGCCCCTATCGCAGCGCCGTTCACGCCCAGCGAAAGGCACTGGGACTGATGGGCGCGCCTTACGACTGTTACGACCTTGCCGATTTTGAGGCGGTATACGCGCGTTACCGCGCCGTGATCTTCATTTCCATCCTCCCCTCGCCGCGCCTCGCGGACGCACTCAAAAAATGCAAAGCGGCGGGTGTGGCGGTCCTTCAAAACTCGCCGCGAACACCGACGTTCACTGCCGACCGTCTGCGCCGCTTCTGCCGCAAAAGCGGCGTGCATCTCTACTGCGAAACGGACGAGATCCTTTACGTGAACGACGGGTTTCTGGCGATACACTCCCCCGCCGGCGGCCAAATAACGCTGCGCTTCCCCGCGCCCGTCGCGCTCTCTCCCCTGCTCGGCGGCGAAGCACCGTCAGCCGCCGAAGCGGACCCGCCGGGCACGGTCTTCCGCCTGACCGTTCAAAAAGGCCAAACGCTGTTGTTTTCTGTTAAGAAGCAAGGGTATGGCGTTGACACCAAAGGCAAACCCAACTAAAAAGTTTCTCTTGATAATAGATTGTTTCATTGATATAATAAGAATAAAGAACATATTGAAATTTGGTGGATGTATGAGTAGTGTTGCAAAAAAAGAGTTACAGCAATATCTCGATACCGCAAAAGTCAAGTATGAAACTGACAGTTTGTTTCGTACTCGCTGCGACTATTATGATGAATACATTTCCAACGATCTGGACGACAAGATGATCTTTTACGAAGCGTTTTTCGGCAGAGGGATCACTTGCAACCCCGGGGCGATTTTTCACTACTTGTTGAACGATGAACGCTTTCGGGACTATACGCACGTCTGGTCCCTCGAGAACAGCGAAGACAATGAAAAAACAAAAGCTCGCTACGCGGGATACAAGAACGTCGTGTTTGTCGAGACATTTTCACGGGAGTACTTCCAATATCTTTCAAGAGCAAAGTATCTGATCAACAACGTTACGTTTCAAAACTATGTGATCAAAAAAGAGGGGCAGGTCATTCTCAACACATGGCATGGGATCCCGCTTAAAAGTCTTGGCTTTGATGTTCCGCACGGCGACGTTGACGCTTGCAACATGCTTCGGAATTTCATCATGAGCGACTATATCCTCAGCCCTGTCCCCTATACGACCGAAAACTTCAGAAGCGCCTTCAAACTCGAGGGCATTTTTCAAGGAGAGATTGTTGAAACAGGGTACCCGCGAACGGACTCAACGGTGCACTTTGACAAAAAAGCACTGAAAAAGGAGTTCGATACCTTCGGCGTGCCCTATGACGAAAGCAAAAAACTGATCCTATATGCACCGACTTGGAAAGGGCAGAGATACGCTAATCCCGAGTTTGCTATCAGCGAATACGAGAGTTTTTTGAAGTTGCTGTACTCCGAAATCAACACCGACGAGTACCAAGTTTTATTCAAGCCGCACCAAATTGTGTATCAAAAAATGGTGAAAAACGGCATCGCAAAAAAAGAATATGTGCCTGCCGGAATCGACACGAACCTTCTTCTCGGCGGAACGGACGTCTTGATTTCCGATTATTCAAGCATTTTCTTCGATTTTCTTGTGACGGGCAGGCCAATTCTGTTTTTCATTCCGGATTTGGAAGAATATAAAACAAACAGAGGTCTGTACATTTCTGTTGACGACCTCCCCGGTCCCACAACAAAAAGCGCGGTGCAGATTGCCAAGTGGCTGTCAAAGCCGGAAGAACTGGAAAGTCTGATCGATCGGGACAAATATAGAAAAGCGGTCGATAAGTTTGTTTGCAACGATGACGGAAACGTATGCAAACGGGTGGTGGACACCGTCTTCTTTGGCGACAAAACCCACTGCCTGAAACTGACAAACAACAAAATCAAGTTGTTGCTGCACACCGACTCCATTTTGGTGAACGGAATCAGTTTTTCGGCGTTTAATCTACTGAACAACATCGACACCGACAAGTATGACGTCACCTTCTTTTCGCAGGGCGATAAACAGTTTGCGCAGTCGTATATCGATGGTTTGCCGAAAAACGTAAGAGCGTATTTCAAACCAGGCGCACACTGCGCCAATGTGGAAGCGACGGCAAAACTGGCATACTGCAAAGAGAACGCAATCGTAGAACTCAGCAAAAACGACGTGTTCCCTGCTGAATTCTACCGGTCGGAATATAAACGCTGCTTCGGCGACGCCAAATTTGACGTAATAGCCGATTTTTCCGGTTTCAGTTCCTATTATGCAAACCTGTTTTACACGAACAAGGAATGCAAAAAGGTTATCTGGATGCACAACGTTATGCGTTGCGAATATGAACGAGTTACCAATGGAGTCCAAGTATTCAAACAACACCTTGATTGCATTTTTCAACTCTATCCCGGATTCGACAAATACGTTTCCTGTTCCAAAACGACTATGCTCGAAAACCGCAAAGACCTTGCAACCGACGAGACGTACGACCGCTTCTCATACGCCAAAAACCTGATCGACTATCAGCGCGTTTATCGCGGAGCGGCAAAAAAAGAATACGTAACGCTTGACGGAAAACGGTATATCTATCTTAACGACAAAAGCAAGGGCGAACTGTTGATTCCTGCCCCCGAAAAAGAGAACATCAATTTTGTGACCGTCGGGAGACTGGCTGAAGCGAAAAACCATTTTAGCCTCATCGAGGCCTTTGCCCGTTTTCAAAAGGAAACCCCGAATTCTCGTCTTTACATCATCGGCGACGGTCCGCTTGCAAAACAAACGACTCAATTGATTACAAAATTATCGCTCAAGAATAAAGTTGTGCTTGTTGGCAATACCAACAATCCCTTTGCGATCATGGCGGACTGCGATTGTTTTATCCTGCCTTCCTTTTATGAAGGTCAGCCGGTCGTGCTTTTGGAAGCAAGAACGCTCGGGTTGCCGATCATCGTTTCCGATTTTGACACTGTGGCAGACAGCGTGTATGAAAACGGTCAATTGGTTATCAAAACTGACGTAGACAGCATCTGCGAAGCACTTTTCAAGTTTAAAAACGGCGAGGTTCCCACCGAGTATACGTTTGACCCGGCCGTCTATAACAAAGAAGCAATGACTGAATTTGAAGAAGCAATCCGCATTTAAGCAATTCATACGGGAGATATCGTTTTGATGGAAAACATACACTCAACGCGTTTGGCTTATTCTTCATTTGAGTATGAAACGGACTATGAAGAGAGTCCGTATTTCAGGGCGCTCCAAAAAAGCGTGGACAGGAGAGCCGTGTTGATTCTTGCCGCAAACGAAGAAGTGCAACTGGCAAACGCCAAGAAAGCGGCGCGTTATCTCGCAAAGAACAAGTTTTCGGTATACGTTGATTATCCGCTTGACGGGAGCAAAAACAAAACAAAGGGTATTCATGCAGTTGAACGCGGGAGCGAGGCATTCTGGGACGTGCTGGCAACGGCAAAATACGTTCTTGCGCAAACATCCCTGCCGGTCGAGTTTA
>CADBON010000016.1 GCA_902796315.1 Oscillospiraceae bacterium
GACACGGTGGAGAAGATCTTCCGGTATTCGGTTTTCAGACGCTCGTCTCCCCCGTCCAAAAACGCGTGCCGCATACATTGGGCCTGAAGGCGTATGGCGGAAAAAGACGTGTCGTTTCCCAGCGGTTTTGTGATCTCGCCCCACAGCAGGCCGCCGTCGGGAACGGGAAGCCATTTGCGCAAACTGGCAATGATGTAATCGGGCCGGAAGGAATACGCCCTTTCCCAAATCAAATTGTGGGTTCTGTCTTCAACGAAGATAAAGTTTCCCTGTTCCCTCAATCGTTCCAGTTCTTCATTCCGGACAGCCGGTTTCCCGAAGTAATCGGCATAAAGGAAAATCGTCTTTTCAAGGCCGGCGTTCAAACTGTTCAGATCGATCGAATAGTCGGCGTTCAGTTGATAATACCGGACCCGGTGGCCATACAGTTCGAACGGACGGACCATCGAATCGCAGGCCAATGCGGGAAGAAGGGCCACGCACGGCGCATATTCTCTGGCGATTGCTTTCAGAGCGTCGCGTCCGCTGCGAAGGCAAAGGGCCCCCCACAGTTTCTGATGCGTGACCTTGCCCCGGGTGGCACGCCAAATATCTTCATGGAGTACGGCATCGTATTCATAACCATATTCTTTTACCATCAAACCGCACTCCTTTCCGTTCATTTTTTCAGGGCTTCCGCCTGCTTAACGGCCTCCTCTTCCGCACTCAGATCCTTATAGGTGTTCCCGTGACCGAGAACCGTTGCGATCGTCATAAAGAAGATCTTCACGTCAAAAACGAATGAAACGTGCCGCGCATAATACGCATCATTCTGCATTTTCTGCTCGCCGTCGGCGCCGTTACGGAAATACGCCTGACTGTACCCGGTCAATCCGGGACGAACCGTGAGAAACACCTTGACGTCCTCGGGGTACTTTTCCAGCCAATCCGGCGGATCCGGACGCGGACCGATCAGACTCATGGTCCCGTTCAGGATATTCAGGATCTGAGGCAGTTCGTCAATGCTGGTGGCACGCATAAACTTCCCGATCTTCGTGACGCGCGGGTCGTCTGCGCCGTTGTAGGTGGAACCGTCTGACAGCCGGATGTCGGGAGCGTTGACGTACATGGAACGGAACTTGAACATCGTAAACAGCTTCCCGTCTTTCCCGATCCGTTTGGCGTTATAGAAGACGGGCCCTTTATCCGTGAAGTAGATAAGCGGCGCAAAGATGAGAAACGCCATCAAAAAAAACGGAAAGCCGAAGAGTCCAATGAGCAGATCAAGCACGCGCTTTACAAATGATTTGTACATCGCTTACCCTCTTACCTCTTTCGTGACTTCTTTCAACACTTCACACACATAATCCACGTCCTCATCCGTGAGCAGCGTGTATAACGGCAGCGTGATCAGATTGTGATAATAGTCATAACTATTGGGGAAATCCCGAATATCCCAACCAAGCGCCTTATACGCCGTCATCATCGGCAGCGGCTTATAGTGGACGTTGGTCGCCACGCCGCGCTCCGCCATTTTTTCGATCATCTCATCGCGCTGCTCGGTATCGATGCCCGGAATGCGGATCAGGCAGAGGTGATTGGAACTGTCCATTCCCTCGGCGTGGTGCACCATGCGGCTGATGCCCAACTCCGCGCAAACGGCGTCGTATTTCTGCAGGATACGCGCCCTGCGGTCAAGCATCCCCAAATAGCGGTCCAACTGCCGCAGGCCGATCGCCGCCGTGATGTCGGTCATATTGCACTTGTACCACGGGCCGATAATGTCATATTCCCACGCGCCGACCTTGGTCTTTGCCAGCGCGTCCTTATTCTGACCGTGCAGAGAGAGCAGTTGGAACATCTTGTAAATTTCGGCGTTGTCAACACCCTTTACGGGCAGCCAGACAGAAGCGCCGCCTTCGGCCGTGGTGAAGTTCTTCACCGCATGGAACGAAAAACTGCTCATATCGGCGATGGCGCCGCAGTATTTTTTCTTTCCGCCCACCACGCGGGACGCGCCCAGACTATGCGCACAGTCGGCAACGACCGCTGCGCGGCCGATCGCCTTTTGGATCCGGCTTCCCAAATCGGCAAGAGGATCGCCGTGATCATCGAGAGGTGTGAAAAGCGCCTTCTTCCTCTCCACAATCTCAAAGACCGTATCATAGTCACAGACGACGCCGCCGAGATCGACCGTGATCACGGCCTTGGTTTTTTCCGTAATGGCGGCCTCCAGCGCACGATAATCCATTTCCGGGGCATGCGTGACGGGGTCGCCGTCTTTGCGGATATCCACAAACTTGACCGTCGCCCCGCAGTGGATGGCGGCGCTGGCGCTTGCCGTGTACGTATAAGCCGGGACAATGACCTCGTCGCCCGGGCCGATGCCGAGAACCCTCAGATTCAGTTCTTCGGCCGCGGTGGCGGAATTCAGGCACACGACGCGCCCGCCGTATTCGTTTATCGCCTCTTGAGAAGAACAGTCAACGTCTGTCCGCCCGGTTTCGATGTACGCCGCCAGTCGGCGCTCAAGCAGTTTGGTCCTGGGACCGGTGGTGATCCAGCCTGATCGGAGGGTGTCAACGACCTCATGAATCTCAGCATCGGAAATATCCGGGGGACTAAACGGAATGCTTCTATGCTTCATATCAATAATTCTCCTCAGTCAGAACACAGTACGATATTCGATAGGATTCACCGGGCACATAACAGAGCGCTCATAATGAAGGCGCAATACCCGATGATTCGTTATAACATAATACCATAATACGCCTTTAATGTCAACTGTTTGAGGGAACGCGGCAGATATTTCCTCAGGGTGCGTAAATGACAAAAAAGAAAAACGAACAAGGAAACAACTGCGATGTCCGACAGAACGGCAGGTAACCTCATTCGTCATGTAATAGCGGACGCGCGAAAAGCGCCGCGTCACTTATTCTTGTCCACTTCGGCCTGTTGCCGGGCATTCAAACGCCGCATCAACCGGTTTCTGTTACGGCTGGCCGAATAATTATTTTTCATATCGGCAAACCGGACGCCGTGTTTCAAGCCCTGCGCCACATACCGGAAGGCCTGATACAGCCACGCAAAGCACTTGAGACCGGGATGCCGTTTCAGCGCTTTCCAGTTCTCTTCCCCGCGCAGTTGAAGATTGCGGAAAAATCCTTGATTGCCTTGGCTCAGCACCCGGGTGGCCGCATTGTTGACGCCGCCTTTGCGGCCAAAGTTTCCGCTTTCAAAGATGTAATCCATAAGGTCGGTGCACAAACTCTCGTCAACGTCCGTACACCAGGAATACCCCTCCGTCGGCAGCGACAGATAGAGTTGCCCCAATCGGGCGGTCACCTTGGCGAGAGTCGTCAGACCCAGTTGATCGGAAAGCGCCTTGAATTCTTCCCATTTTTCATCGGGGAGCTGCGTTTTGACGTACATGACCCAGTCAATGATCTGCCGTATACCCAAACCGCCCTCAAGATGATAACTGATGTGGTTCAGCAGGATCAGTCCGTTGATCGGTTCCGGCGCGACGGGGATTTGGTAATCTGCCACTTTCACCATGCGGGGCGTGCTGTCAAAGATCCAGCCATCCAGCAACTCTTCTTCTTGTTTCGTATTGAAACTGGCGTAACGCTGATGGAGTTCTATCAGTACGCCGTTTTTCTGTAAATGGATGTGCCGATCGTCCCCGTCCTCTTGCGTATCCAGCGAGTATCCGGCGGCGAGCAGCTGTTGATAGGCCTCGTCAAAATGTCCGCGCAGCGGAAGAATATCGATATCGCCCAACGCCCTTCTGGCAGGTTCGGGATAATACATCGCGGCCGCTGAACCTTTCAGAATGACGTACGGGACCGTCAACACCGACGCGATCTCTTTTTGCTGATGCTCCACCCGCACGTTGTTCGCAAAAACGCTCAAGGCGGCCGTTCCCGTTGACATGAGCGATTGGACGGCGTGCCGCTTCGCTTCCGCCAGAACCGCTTCGGGCGGTTCTTCGGAATAGGCGTACAGGTTCATCGCCAGATACTTTAAGAATTCCCGTTCTTGATCGTTCATGTTTTCTCCTCTTGCAGCCGTCTTCTCATGCTGTAATCTGTTTCTCAATCGTTTGAACCGGCGGAAGCGGGTCGACCCAATCCCCCGACGCGTTATTTCCCCACGCAGAAATTCTTGAAAACCTCGTTCAGGACGGCGTCGGTGGCATGCTCGCCCGTCAGGGCGCCGAGCGCTTCAACGGCGTCGTCCACGCAGACGTTGACGGCGTCCGCCGTGATGCCGGCTGCAAGGCCGTCCAGCGCTTCATCCAGAGCGGACAGGGCGCGGCGCACGCAATCACGCTGGCGCTCGGTGGTCAGCAGGGGCAGCGAGGGGTCAAACCCGGCGGTGCCGACGGCCTCCTCGATGGCGGTCTTCAATTCCGCCATCCCCGCGCCGTCACGGGCGCTGACGGTCACGACGGCGGTTTTGCCGTCCGCGAAAAGGGTGGTTATCTCCGCTTCCGTAACGCGGGCGGGCAGATCTCCCTTATTGAGCACGACGACGCAGCGCCGCCCGGCACAGCGCGCCAAAAGGGCGCGGTCGTCCTCGGTCAACGGTTCGGCGGCGTCCAGCACCGCCAGCACAAGCGTGGCGCGCCGCATCCGTTCGCGGGCGCGTTCCACGCCGATTTTTTCGATCTCGTCCCCCGGCTCGGAGCGGATGCCTGCCGTATCGGCAAGCCGCAGCGTGACATTACCGACGCGCACAGTCTCCTCCAGCACGTCGCGGGTCGTTCCGGCAACGTCGGTGACGATGGCGCGGTCGGTACCGCTCAACGCATTCAGCAGCGTCGATTTGCCGACGTTGGGTCTGCCGACGAGCACGGTATCCACGCCGCCGAGCACGGCCGCCCCTGCCTCGAACCGCGACAGAAGGGCGTTCAGCCGGTCGCGCACGCCGCCGAGCGTGTGCTGCAGTTCCTCGTCGGAAAGGGCCGGGATCTCGTCATCCGGGTAATCCACCCACGCGGCGAAAAACGCGGCCGCACGCGCAAGCGTGTCGCGGCAATCGGCAATTTCGCGGCTGAGGGCGCCGTCCAAAGCGCCAAGGGTGGCGGCCCGCGCCTCCTCGCCGGAAGCGGCGATCAAAGCGGTGACGGCCTCGGCCTCGCTGAGGTCGAGTTTGCCGTTCAGAAAGGCGCGTTTCGTAAACTCGCCGGGTTCGGCGGGCACGGCGCCGGCATTCAGCACCGCCCGCAGCACGCGCCGCACGACGTACAGACCGCCGTGGCAACTGATCTCCACAACGTCCTCGCCCGTGTAACTCTTCGGCGCGCGGAAAACAAGCGCGACGGCCTCGTCCAAGACGCAGCCGCCGTCGTGTACCTTTCCGAAAAGGGCGTGATAGCCGCCCGTTTCGCTGAGCGTGCGGCCGGAAACGGAGGTGAACACGCGGTCGCCGACCGCGAGCGCCCCGGGCCCGGAAACGCGCACTACGCCGATGCCTGCCGCGGCTTGCGCGGTAGCAATGGCAACAATCGTTGACATACCGTTCCTCCGTTACCGCCCGGTGGAGCCGAAGCCGCCGCTGCTGCGCGCGGTTTCATCCAGTTCGTCGCACGGGATGACCGGCAGCAGACTGACGGGCAGCACCACCAGTTGGGCGATCCGCTCGCCGGGCTCAATGGTATAGGGCTCGTCCAGTTGGTTGATCAGGCCCACCTTGACCTCGCCGCGATAGTCGCTGTCGATCACGCCGACGCCGTTCAGCAGGCCGATGCCGTGCTTGATGGCAAGACCGCTGCGGGCGAACACAAACGCCCCGTATTCCGCCGACGGCAGGGCGATTGCAAGGCCGGTCGGCACCAGCGCCGTGCCGTGGCCCGCAAGGGTGAGCGGCGCGTCGATGGCGGCGCACAAGTCAAGCCCCGCACTGCCCTCGGTGGCCCGTTCGGGCACCTTGGCGTCGGGGCGCAGTTTCTGAATTTTCAGTCCGGGCATCTCCATTACCACAGCCGTCCTTCGTTGCTGTCGGCGTTCGCCTGGGCGGCGGACTTGATGCGATCCACCTCGCGTTTATAAAAGTCGCGCTCGCTCTTGGCCTGGGCGGCGTCCTCAAGATAGGTCTTCAACTGCGCGCGCAGGTTGTCGGTGGCGCTGCCGTCTTTTTTCGCCTTGTCGGCGTATTCCAGGGCGGTCAGCACGGCGGCCTGCGTCGTGGAGATATGCGGGTTTTTCTGGTATTCGGCAATTTTCAGATCCACCTCGCGGGCAAGTTCGGTCAGATAGGCGGCGCTGTCCTCGGTGACCAGCTTGTAATCCTCGCCGGCGACGTTGAGTTTGACGGTGATTTTTTCCATATTTCTCATCCTTTTTTTGGGAAGTTTCTGTCGAACTAATCTTTATTATAGCGTCTTTTTAGGTGTTTCGCAACCACTACATCTTGTTGTAAAACGCGGCGCGCACACAATTTATGGACGGCCGCGCGGCGCCGTATCTCGACGCAAAAAGGCAAAATTCACGGTCCCGTTACAATTTGCATATTGATATTTCATATCTTTCTTGTTATACTTTTGACATTACTTTTGAAAAAGAGGGACAACCATGGAATACACACCCAACACGCCCGAACGCGAGCCCGTTCCGGCGCCGCCGCAGACGCAAGTCCCGCCGCAGATGCCGCCGCAGCAGCCGTATGGCTACGCGCCCCCCGCGGCCCAACCGCCTTACGGCTACGCGCCGAACTATACGGCTCAACCGCCTTACGGCTACGCGCAGCAGCCCGCCGCGTGGCAGCCGCCCTACCCGCCGCAGAGCGCGGCCGCGGTCTATTACCAGCAGACGCAGGCGAATGCAGGCGCGCCGCAGTATCACTACGGTCCCGCGACCATGCCCGCCATGAACGCCCAGTATTATTACCAGGAACAGCAGCGCAAACAGGCCCGCCGCGCCCGGCTGAAAGAGATCACCGCGGCCGGCACCGCCCTCGGTCTGATCGTGCTGGCCTCGTACCTGGTGCAAAACGCGATGTCCATCCCCCTTCTTATCAGCCAGAAGGTATACGAACTGATGGACCACCTGGGCTTTTACGCAGGGTACAACATCTTTTATTCGGCGCTTGCCATCGGCCTGGTGTTCTATATCGGCGGTAAGTTCCTGCGCGGCAAAAAGATGGACACCACCCTGCTGCTCAACAAACCCGAAGGCGGCGGTTACAAGACCCTGCTGCTGGTGCTGTTCGGCCTGGGCGGGTGCTTCGCCGCCAACTTCGCCACCAGTTACCTGTCGGCGTTTTTCGAGATGCTGGGCTTCACGGACCAGTCCACGTCGGGCATGATGGAAATGCTGAACAACGCCCAACCGTGGGAGCTTATCGTTTCCACCGTCGGCACGGCCCTGCTGCCGCCCCTGACCGAAGAACTGGCGATGCGCGGCATCGTGATGCAGCCGCTGCGCAAATACGGCGACGCGTTCGCCATCCTCGCCTCCGCTTTCTGCTTCGGTCTGTTCCACGGCAATTTCACGCAGATCCCGTTCGCGTTCCTCTGCGGTCTGTTCCTGGGCTACGCCGTGTGCGCCACCAACAGTCTGATGCCGAGCATCATCATCCACGTCGGCGTGAACCTGACCTCCTGCGTGGCCGAGATCATCTCGTATTATGCGGATGAAGACACAGGCAACCGCGTCTATGAAATCATCATGTACGCCATGATGGCCGTCGGTCTGGCCGCCCTGCTGCTGTACGCCAAGCGTTTTGGCCTGCGGCTGAAAAAGGAAGAAAAAACCGCCCCGGCGCCCGCCGCACCGCTCGCTTATCCGTCCGCGGCGCCCCTTGCCGCCTACGAACGCGAAGAGTTTACGCTCGGCGAAAAATTCCGCAGTTTCATGAAGAGCCCGGCCGTGATCATCGTGACCGTGCTGTATCTGATCCAGGCCTTTATGCAGGTCAGTTATGAGCGCTGACAGCCGCAGTGAGGCCATGATGCGCGAGGCGCTGCGCCTTGCGCGCGAGGCATTTGACGACGGTGAAACGCCCGTCGGCGCGGTCGTCACCCTGGGTGACACCGTGGTCGGCCGCGGCCGCAACCGCCGTGAAAAAAGCCACAGCGCCCTCGCCCACGCCGAAGTGGAGGCCATTGACGAGGCCTGCCGCCGTTTGGGCGGCTGGCGGTTGTGGGAGTGCGACCTGTACGTGACGCTGGAGCCCTGCCCCATGTGCGCGGGCGCCGCGGTCAACGCGCGGGTGAAACGCATCGTTTACGGGGCGCGCGACGCCAAAAACGGCGCTTGCGGGTCGGTGCTCGATCTGCCCGCCGCCACGACCTACCGCCCCGCCGTCACCGGCGGCGTGCTGGAAGAAGAATGCGGCGAACTGCTGACGGCGTTTTTCCGCGACCTGCGGGAACGCCCCGCTGCGCAGGAAGCGCCGCAAACCGCGCCGCACGCGCAAAACGGCCGCAACGCCCCGCCGCGCGGGATGTTCCTTGTGCGCGTGGACGGCCCCGTCGTGACGTACGATATCCGCACCCGCCGCCCCGACGATCGGGACGTGATGCCGACGGACGTGATCCACACCGCGGCGCATCTGTTCGCGGACTTTGTGCGCCGCCAAGGGCGGGACGGCAGCGTCGTCACCTTTGCGCCGACGGCCTGCCGCACGGGGTTTCGTCTGCTGACGACGGGCCTCACGCACGCGCAGGCGCTTCAACTTGTGCAGGACGCGTTCGCCTTTATCGCAACCTTTGAGGGGGAGATCCCCGATGCGCCGGAATACGGCTGTGAATGCGACCACGACCTTGCGGGCGCCAAACGCGAGGCAGCCGACCAGGCAGCCGCGCTGAGCGGATGGACGACGGAAAAAATGCTGATTTGAACGGAATCGTTGCGATCAAAAAAACGGCTTTACCGCAATCGGTAAAGCCGTTTTTACAGTATGGATAAACCGCCGTGTCAGTCCGCGGGCGTGAAGGGCTCCTCGTCTTCCAAAGCGGGGACGTCCTCGTCGGCCTTGACGGGCTGTTTATAATTCTGTACGTTGATGACCTCTTCGGGAGCGTCGTAGCCGTCGTAATCGGGCTCCGGTTTCTCGCCGTCCTCGCTGACGTCGAACGCGTCCTGCAGCGCCACGCGCAGATAGTGGAAGTTGATGAACTCGGACGAGACGGTCAGAATCTTGTCGTCGCCGTACAGAATATCCATCGTGCAGGCGCCCTTTTTGCCGCGGTGCAGCCGGCAGTCGGTGATGTCGTCAAAGGTGAATTTTTCGCCGGATTTGGTAACCTTCAGGTTTTTGCCGCGCACCACGACCACGGCGTTGTTCGCACGGGCGAGCAGCAGTACCGCAAGCGCGATCCCCGCGATCAAAAACAGTACGCCGAGCACCTTGAAGAAGGCGCCCTTCGCGCACAGCAGCAGCACGCCCAGCAGCAGGCCGACGCCGAACGCGCCCAGCCCCAGCACCTGCTGGCGGTAGGGCAAGACCTTCAGCGAATAGACCTGACGCGCCTCTTTCATAGAAGCGTGATCGGCCTTGCGCGTAAACAGCGGGGACAGGAACGACGGGCCGCAAACGAGAAGATTGGTCATACGGATTCCTTCTTTCACAAAACTACCGTTTATTATACACCATTTACATCTGTTCGTCAAACCTTGCGCGTGTTTTTTTGTAAAAAAATGACGTTTTAAAAAAACAACCCGCCGGAAGAGCGCCTTATGCAATAAGGAAGGACGGCAGAGTTTTGTAAACCCTGCCATCCTCTTTCATTTTTTAAAACAATGACCGAAAACAAAACGATAAGTCATAATGAAATATTGCTGACGCAATATGAAATACCTGCGGTATGAAATATCTCGCTTTGCTCGATATGAAATAAGAACCTGCCTTCGGCAGAACCTTGTTATTCGCTTCGCTCATAATAAAATGAATCCCCTCATTCGCCGCAGC